>NZ_JAMCOU010000039.1:0-295754 GCF_023499985.1 Acinetobacter amyesii
AAACTTATCAAATAAAACCAAACTTAATCAATTCAACCAAGTCATTGTTTTATCAGAAGTTTTAATCTTCATCACCGCCGATGGATGTGCATTCTACAGCATTTCTGATCCAACGCAACACCCTTTTCCATTTATTTTTAATTTTTCATTACGTTTGTTTATTTATTCTACTAAATTGAGTTTTTTTACTATTTTTTGAGCATAAAAGGGACAATATTTCCATATTTGTCCGTTAATTTATCTTTTTCATTCTTTTCTTGCCATTTTAAAGCTCGACAATCAACATATTCACAGTAACCACCTTCCCCACACTCGATTTCGTCGTTGATTTTGATTTGATAGTTAAAGCTTCCTGCATAGCCCGCCCCTAGTCCAAATTTAAAATCTCCACGACTCTGCGCTTGTACATGTATTTTCATTTTGTCATTTTGGTAAATCCATTCAAATTCACGTGGCAAATACATTTTTTGCAAATTGGGTGTTTTAACCACAGGATAAACGCGCATGACTTTAAAGAACACGCCTTGATCCGCCATGAACACTTGCTTCTGATTTAAATCTCTTAGATATAAACGTGAGCTCAAAATATTGTTATAGCGGTCTCGCGTTTGCATAAAGATAATTTGACGTTGTCGACTAAGGTTAATCACCTGATGGGTATAAAACGCTAAAGGTAAATATGGGAACTTGCGTATTTGCGCATAGGATAATACCGCCAGCTGATTTACATCATAAATCTGGCCCTGAAATTTGATTTGACCTTCACATTGGCACATCACCGACCAATATTCAGCAAGACCTAATCTCAACTTAATTAAACACGAAGAAATATCGGTAGTTTGCACGGACAAATCTAAACTGAGTTCAGTATCTTCTCGATGGATTTGAAATACCGCTCCATCCCAACCAATCTGCTCTTTATCTCTAAATTTAAAGACGGTATCACTCAGACTACAGTCGTCTTTGATGGAATATGATTGTAATTGCCCAACCATATGACCGCTCACACTGGTCAATACTGTGGCTGTATTGAGTTCGTCTTGTTGAATGGACACAGGATTTTGAAAAGCGGGAATCTGAGGCTGACCGAGCCAACTTATAAAGTTAAGATAATGTAAGGGCGCAGGAAGATTCGGTAGACAGAGTCCATAATGGACTGAAGGGTAAGGCGTATTCGGCGCATGTAGATTTATTTTTTTATGTTGCATATCTGGAGCTTGATTCAATCGTCTTGATTGATCCAAGAAATCTTGAAATATCTGCATATCAAGCTCCTTTTCATTTTTATTTCATGTTTTAACTCATGCTTCAGCCTTTTTTGCCATTAAGGTTGTGACAAAGCCAGACAATGCATAAATTACTGAAATAATTAAAATACCCATTGGAATATTATACGTTACAGCAGCTAAAATGAAGACTATGATTGGCAACACCGCAAATGGAACACGGCGACGATCCACAGTTTTAAATGAATAGTATTTTACATTTGAGATCATCAATAGACCCACTGCAATAATCACTACCGCATTAAAAATCTGAATACCTGTTTCGCGTAAGTCGAAGACCGCAGGGATATCCATACCTACCCATACCAATGAAATAATCATAACGGCTGCGAGTGGACTTGCAACACCAATAAAATAACGTTTATCGACAACCCCAATTTGTACGTTAAAACGTGCCAAACGGAAGGCTGCACATGCGGTGTAAACAAAACATGCTGCCAGGCCAATACGGCCTAAGTCATTTAGACTCCAGCTATACATTAAAATGGCAGGTGCAACACCAAATGCTAGCAAGTCCGACAACGAGTCAAACTGTTCACCAAAAGGACTTTGTGCGCCGATAGCACGTGCGACACGTCCATCCAAACCATCAAATAATGCTGCAAGGAAAATGGCATAAATGGCTTGTTGAAACTCACCATTCATACTGGCAATTATTGAATAAAAGCCGGATAACAACGCTGCAGTTGTAATCAAGTTTGGCCACAGATAGATCCCACGACGTTTCACTTTATGCCCTTCATGGGTATGCTCCTCTTCTTCAACTTCAAATGTAATGCCATCAAATGCATTTTCATCCTTTGAAGAAATTTCCCGCTCAGGTTTATTTGTATTTGTCATTGTTCGATCCTAACTGTGACCTTTCTTTTTCAAGTTTAAAATTATTCGCCAACCAACCAACGTACGGCTGCATGACCACCATTTTCATTCATACGAAGATGTGGGAACAACCATTGTAATGCTTCGTCCGCATCTTCAGAGAATTTCCAAGGTGGGTTAATCACCAATAAACCACAACCATTTAGACCGACTGGAGTGTCATCTGGCCATACACAAATTTCGCAAACCAACTGACGACGAATGCCGGTTTTGTACATTTTCTTTTCAAAACGTTCAATCATCGCGCGGTCTTTAATTGGATACCATACCGCAAAAACGCCTGTCGGCCATTTTTTATAAGCAGCCACCAACAATTCTACAAGCTGTGGAAAATCTTTACGTTCTAATTCGTAAGGCGGGTCAATCATGACCAAACCACGTTTTTCTTTTGGTGGAATTACAGCCAGTAAACCTTCGTAAGCATCACGCTCATGCAAGCCTGCACGTTTATCAAAAATATTGTGGCGCAATTGTTGGAATACATCGCGCTGCATTTCAAAAATCGTTGCCTTATCAGTTTCACGCATGCCTTCAAGTGCGAACCACGGAGAGCCTGGATAAGCGCCTTTGCCAAAGTTTTCACGCATTTTTTCAACAACTTTTAAATATTGTTGAACACCTTCAGGCGCATTGCGTTTAATCGAATCATCGAGCTTAACTAAACGATGAATACCATTTAAAAACTCACCTGATTTCTGTGCTTCAGAGGTCGAAAGATCATATTTACCTGCACCACCATGTGTATCTACATAGCGATAAGGTTTATCTTTTGCATTCAGTCGACTTAATAACTGAAGCAGCAAAACGTGCTTCATCACGTCGGCAAAGTTGCCTGCATGGAAATGGTGACGGTAATTCATGTTTCTTTAATTCCTAATATCAACGGACATTTTAGCATGAAAAATAGTTTCATTCCGATGCTATTCTTGCTCTAGAATACGTCACCTTTTTTTCCACAACTTTATGGATCGTATATGGAAACAGCCTTTCTCCCAAAGTCTTGGCCGGTTGATCAAATCCTCGATGATTTAGATCAACACGGGTTTAGCATTATTGATGACGCTTATCCTGCTGAATATATACATGCACTTGTTGAAGAATGTATGTCAAATTTAAATAAATTTAGGGATGCAGCCGTACAAAATGGAGTCATCAGTAAAATTAGAAGTGATCATATTTTATGGATTAACGACACATTAGATGTCGCACAAGAACACGTTCAAGCCTTAGAACATTTATCAGAACAATTTAATCGCGCATTTTTTTCTAACATTCACGAAGTCGAAGCACATTTTGCTTGTTATAACGCAGGTGAGTTTTATGCACTACACAAAGATAATCCTCAAGGCAAAAATGGACGTGTCATTTCAGCAGTTTATTATTTGCATGAATATTGGCAAGCCGACTGGGGCGGTGAATTGCGCTTACAAGATAAGAATGATGTTTGGCATATTTTAGAACCTAAACCGAATCGCATTGCGTTATTCCAAAGTGACCTATTACACGAGGTACTCGAAGCAAAACATCAACGTTTATCGATTACGGCTTGGCTACGTAATGACAACTCGATGTGGTAATTCGAGATTCCTCCTTTAAATCCCTTAAACTATCCTCATATATGAGTCATTCATAGATGAGGATGTACCCGATGCGTCAAAACAGTCATAAAATTATTCAGCGTATTGGCGAAACCGATCAATTATTTCTACAAGGCAACAGCCCTGAACTTGCTCTTGAGCGCGCAGACTTACGCCTGCAATTGGTTAATTTAAGTAAGAACCATCAAGAACAAGTGTATTTTCTGCAAGAAGCCATTGTTCTACTTGAGCAAAGCCGGATTGAATTTGAAGAAATGCCGATTGAGCTATACGTCAGTTTGTCTGTACATTTAGCCAAAGCTTATATGATATTTTTTGAAATTACCCAAGAGCAGCGCTATGCCCTGATTACCCAGCAGATTATGAAACCGATGTCCAAAGCTGAACATGGCGACATTTACTTCTACCTGGCCTATGCCTCTGCAGTAAAACAGGAACCTGCGTTAACCCGCCACTGGCTAAATAAGTACTGCAAATCTCAAGAATTCAAACTGACCACATTACTTGAGCATCCTGCATTTAATCCATATCGCCAAGAAGACTGGTTTTCAGAATTACGCCAAAGCAAACTGCACTAAATAAAAAAACACCTCCGAGGAGGTGTTTTTTTATTTGTGGAGAAATGAAATTTATGCTGGCTGCAGCTTATATGCATCCATATGCAACTGTTGATTCAGCTCATCAATCCAAATCGCCCAATCATCATCTTGTACTAAATGACTGATTAGAAAATCACGCTGCGCTTTATTCCAAAATGGCGCATCATGTAAATTTTCACTTGCAGCAAGCTGATGCGTACGCACGTATAACTCGATCGCAGCTGGACTGCTAGCTAACCCCAATTGAGAAAACAATAAAGCTAAGGATGGTTTATTTTGATTGAGCATCTCGCCCTCCTTATCAACTAATCTGTCATTTATTATTTAATTAACTTATATGATGAAGCTAAAAAAACCTAGCGTTAAAACTAGGTTTGTTGTTTCAAATTGTATTTAGATTTTGCATGATCCGGAAAGCTTATGTTCTGTATGCAATTGTTCATTTAAAATATCGACCACTATGGCCCAGTCATCATCTTTTTTCCAATGACTGATAATGAAATCACGCTGTGACTTCGTCCAAAATGGCGCTTCGTGCAATGGAACATCCATGGTGATTTGATGCGTTTCGATAAATTGGTCAATGCCTTCCGGACTTGCATCTAAACCCAATTGTTCAAAAAATAGTTCCAACGTCGGTTGTTGATCAAACATTGCCGTTCTCCTCAAGCCAAAAACATTTCTTCCATCTTCATAGTTATCTGTTTAATTGACTTTGTCAGTTGCAACTACATCTCAACGTGTTATTTTTTTGTTCAAAACTTAAGCTTGGTATTTTTCGCAGGCCATAAAAAAGCACCCCAAATGGAGTGCTTTTTTTTATAATTTAATTTAAAAAATTAAATTATTTAACCATGTCAGCAACTGCTGCACGTTCTTCTTCAAGCTCGTCTAGAGTGACGTTGATACGTTCACGGCTGAATTCGTCGATTTCAAGACCTTGAACGATTTTGTATTCGCCATTTTCACAAGTTACAGGGAAACCGAACATTACGCCTTCAGGAATACCATAAGAACCGTCAGAAGGAATACCCATAGTTACCCATTTGCCGTTTGTGCCAAGAGCCCAATCGCGCATATGGTCGATTGCAGCGTTTGCAGCAGAAGCAGCAGAAGAAAGACCACGCGCTTCAATGATCGCAGCACCACGTTTACCAACAGTTGGAAGGAATACGTCTTTGTTCCAAGCAGCATCGTTGATTTTGTCTTTTAAGCTCTCGCCGTTTACATTTGCAAAACGGTAGTCAGCATACATTGTTGGAGAGTGGTTACCCCAAACTGTCATGTTTTCGATGTCAGAAACTGCAACACCCGCTTTTTGAGCAAGTTGAGTTAACGCACGGTTGTGGTCAAGACGTAACATTGCTGTGAAGTTTTTCGCTGGAAGATCTGGAGCAGATTTCATTGCGATGTAAGCGTTAGTGTTTGCAGGGTTACCTACAACAAGAACTTTAACGTCACGGCTAGCAACTTCGTTAAGTGCTTGGCCTTGACCGATGAAGATTTCACCGTTTACTTTAAGAAGGTCAGCACGTTCCATACCAGGACCACGTGGACGTGAACCTACAAGAAGAGCGTAGTCAGCATCTTTGAATGCAACTTTAGGATCATCAGTACCGATCATACCTTCTAAAAGAGGGAATGCGCAGTCATCAAGTTCCATCATTACGCCTTTAAGCGCTTGTTGAGCTTTCTCAACTGGAATTTCTAATAATTGAAGGATAACTGGTTGGTCTTTACCCAACATTTCACCGCTTGCGATACGGAATAATAAGCTATAACCGATTTGACCAGCTGCGCCAGTAACGGCAACACGAACTGCTTGCTTCATGTAATTATCTCCAATTGAGGAAGGTCATAATGATTAAATAGCTGTTCTATCTAATCTTAATAATCATAAACGGCAAAGATTGTACTCCAATCTTTTGACGCTTGCATGTAAAAGAGAATGCTTTTCAACAAAAGTATGATAGGAAATATAAATAAAATGCAGAAAAAAGCTTAGAAAGAACCTTTAATTATGAAAGTTGCAGGACAATTTCCGACAATAGTCGTAGGGCAACTTTTATACTGCCCATTGTTTTTATAGCAAATTTTAATCTCGGTCAGTAAACTGCCACCACGGGTTTGCATACAGTTAAATTCAATACTTTGGGATACCAATCCGCTGTTCATACGCAACATTTTATTACGCAAGACATTGGCATGAATGGATTGGGTTTCTTGGCTAGTCAATTCATCTGGAATTTTTAGCTTATCTGCATGATTAATAATGGTTCTGAAATACTGACTAGCATTCATTGGGATACAGCCGCCGGTAGTGTGCCAAAGCGCCACGCGAGCATTTTCATCAGGCATAATCCGTGCAACCACTTTGGCTTGCAACGGAGAAAGTTTAGCTGAACTATTGGTGGTGCAATCACGGGTAGAAGTTTCTGGATATAGGCCCGTGATATTGAGTGAATAGCCTTCCAGACATTTACGTTTTTTACTTTTTAAAGGATCATAGGCGCAAACAGCTGGCACCATTTGTACATCCATCACATAGCCATTAACCATGGGTGCTGCCGAAAGCACAGACACACCAAAGCCTGCACCAATGCCGATGAGCAGTGATGTCAGTATTCGATAAACAGGTCTAATGTTCAAGTTCGGCATTCATTATTTACCCATATTGCGCCTCAAAACAGGCGCGTTGCTTCAATGCTTATTGCGCATTCCGTAATGGAATCATTTGCATTCGTTTTTCAATCGATTGCGGCCCCTGACCCAATAAAAGGCCGTAATGGGTTGCATTGGTCATCACATGTTTTACATAGTCTCGAGTTTCCGTTAATGGAATCGATTCCGTATATTGGTCCGCTGCAATCGCTTGATACTCAGGCTGCCAGCGTCGAGCACGATTTGGACCCGCATTGTAGCCTGCAGTCGCTAATACTGGACTATTACTCAATTGACGTTGAATCATTGATAAATAGAAAGTGCCATAACGGATATTGGTATTCATATCCGTTAATGCAGCGGGGTTATAACTCTCCCCCATCTGACGAGCCACCAATTTTGCGGTGTCTGGCATAATTTGCATTAAACCACCGGCACCGACATGTGAACGTGCGCTAGTAACAAACCGACTTTCTTGACGCATCAAACCATAAGCCCATGCTGGGTCAATCCCTGCATTACGACTATGACTCACCACATAATTTTGATGTGGCATGGCATAACGTAAAGCATAGTTATGCTGGTTGGTGGTTCGATCTGCTGCATAAATCGCCCGATCATACCACCCCATATCGGTTGCTCGTTTAGCTGCGGCAAGAATCATGCCATCATCATGCTTTAAATAGGCTTGACGCACTGCCCAGTTCCATTCACGGTTAATATAGCTGTCAGATGCATTAATATTGCGCAATGCAAAGGCACGACGGAAGTGAATATCCTGACTGAGACGCTGCGCATCTTGTGACGAAGGCTGCACATTTGACGGAATATTGTTATAAGACTGACCAATTTTGTCACGTGCTAACAAATTATGGTAATCATCGCCAACGGCAAGCTTGCGATAAATTTCTTTAGCCGCACGTTTAGATGAGGCATCCCCACGTTGTTCAGAGGCACGTGCTAACCAATATTGCCAACGGTCTTCCTGCTTTTGCGAAACGCTCATCGCATCAATTGCACGAATGACACTTTCCCATGCGCCAAAACGAATGGCTTGTCGCGCATAAATCTCGGCTTCTTCTGCACTAAAAGGCAGTCCATAACTCAAATCAAGATAATTTAGAACTTCACGGTTGAAATTATTTTTCATTACCGTTGTACCACCGATATACCCGACACTACGGTATAGGGCTTTTTGTACATCGGCTGGTGTGCCTTCTGCTGCACGTTTCACCGAAGAAATCGCGCCATTTAAGTCGCTATCGGCCAAGCGACCCATCGCATAAATCAGGTATGCATGATCTTCAGCTGTGGCTTTGGGTGCAGACCATAAATAATTCAGTGGATTGGCTTGAATGGTGTTGAGTTGCGATAAATTAATATTCACGCCAATGGTTTGCGCAGTCGCAATCGCTTGTCCTGACTGACCCGCTCTTAACTGTCCCCACATCCGTTGATGGCGGTCATCTTGAGTCATTAAAGGACTCGACAGCATCATACGGCCCAAGCCCGTACACGAGTCAGGTTGTGAGTTTGTGGTCAACCATACATCTTTAAATTCTGCGTAAACAAGAGGGTCGCCCGACTTTGCGCGGACTTGAGCCATGGCACATGTTTCAGCACGGTCAGCATTAGTCACATATTGCAAGACAGGCTGTGCTGTAGCGAAATCAGCTTGTTTGACTTTTTCTTCAACATAATCTGCGGCTAATTTTTCTGCCATTGCCGAATTTGGATAGCGCTGTGCAAAATTAATAATGGCACTTGCTGGCTGTGAAGCCAAATTGTTATTCAGTAACCAATATTCTGGATAATAGCCCAAAACGTCATTTTGCATGGATGATTGGTATTGTTGTAATAAACTAATATTGCCTGCATTCGCGGCACGTAAAGCATCGTTAAACTGCTCATCTGCGGCTTGGGCAAACGCAGAAATTCCGGAGAGCCCGACACTCAAAGCAAGTAATTTAGCGTAATTTTTCTGTTTAAAATTATGTTTTAACATCCACTTGCCTTCTTTCATGTCATTCTGCTCAGTTACAGCACATCGAACTTTGTTTAGGAATTAGTTTAATAATTCTAAACTCTGCATTGTGTTCTGTTATGTAACCTTATGATTAGCCAATATTAATTTTCAAACATTTTTGCTTCATAAATCAATATGGCAGAGTTGTCATTTTAGGCTGTAAGTTTCTAGTGAATTACTGCTAAAATATTGCCCATTCTTAAAATCCCCTTTTTGACCTCCGCAGCTGCACAATTCAATTGATTGAATTGTCTGTCAGCCACGTATGGTTATTGATTTTCATAAAATTCCTTTAGGAGCCTACATGACGGTTCAAACCTTCATCCCCAATAGTGCCCAAGCTGCCCCAGATAACACTGTTACCCAGCCACAGCACACCCCAGCTCAAGATGGAACAGTGAAAAAACTGTACATCGAAACGCAAGGGTGTCAGATGAATGAGTATGACAGTCAACGTATGGGCGACCTTTTAGGTGATTCTCACGGCTATGTGCTGACAAGCGATCCAAAAGAAGCGGATATTCTCCTGATGAATACCTGCTCTATCCGTGAAAAAGCACAAGAAAAAGTATTTTCTGAGTTAGGCCGCTGGCGCAAACTGAAAGAAAAGAATCCTAACTTGGTGATTGGTGTTGGTGGCTGTGTTGCTTCTCAGGAAGGTGACAACATTCAAAAACGCGCACCGTATGTAGATATGGTGTTTGGTCCGCAAACTTTGCATCGTTTACCGCAAATGCTCGATCAGCATACTGAGCAAGTGGTCAAACCGAAAAAAGAAAAAATTCAGTTGGTGGATATTTCATTCCCTGATATTGAAAAATTCGACTTTTTACCTGAACCGCGTGTAGAAGGGTTTAAAGCCTTTGTTTCTATCATGGAAGGCTGTTCTAAATACTGTTCATTCTGCGTAGTTCCTTATACCCGTGGTGAAGAGGTTTCTCGCCCACTCGATGACGTATTGGCTGAAATTGCCACTTTAGCTGAAAAAGGCGTACGTGAAATTTCATTACTCGGCCAAAACGTGAATGGCTACCGTGGTGAAACTTTTGAAGGGGAAATCTGTACCTTTGCAGACTTATTACGTTTAGTTGCTGAGATTCCAGGCATTGGTCGTATTCGTTACACCACATCGCACCCGCTTGAATTTAATGATGACTTGATTCAATGCTACCGTGACTTACCGCAAATGGTTTCTCACTTGCATCTACCAGTTCAAAGTGGATCGAATGACGTTCTACAAGCCATGAAACGTAACCACACGATTGATGTATATATCGATAAAATTGCTAAATTACGTCAAGTTCGCCCTGATATGCATTTATCTAGCGACTTTATTATTGGCTTTCCGGGTGAGACTGACGAAAACTTCGAAGAAACTTATCAATTTATCCAAGATATGGACTTCGATCATTCATACAGTTTCATCTACTCAAAACGTCCGGGTACTCCTGCCTCAGAACTTGAAGACACAACCCCTGAAGATGTGAAAAAAGAACGTCTTGCAAAAGTTCAACAATGGATTAAACAATCCAGTATCGATAAAACTGATGCAATGCTAGGGACCATTCAGCGTGTCTTGATTGAGTCTGTTTCAGACAAAGATCCGAACTTGCTGATTGGTACTGCAGACAATACACGTTTGGTTAGCTTTATCGGTGATCCTGCATGGGTTGGGCGTTTTGCAGAGATTGAAGTGACCGATATTAAAACTTTGAAGTTTGTTTACGGTGAACTCTTGAATCTTGAGCCTGACGTGGCGTAATGTAAGCTTAATCGTCAGACCAATTTAAAGGAATTCTCTTGACTGCAGCGATTCGACGTACTGTAACTTTTGCTGGTATTCCACTTGACCGTTTACAAAGCATGCTCGGTGCCTATAACGGTCATCTCAAACAAATTGAACAACGTTTAGATGTCAAAATTTCTCATCGTGCAGATGCTTTTTTTGTCGATGGGGAAATCGATGCGGTAGAGAGAGCCGAAAGTCTCCTTCACCGTCTTTATGAAGAGTCCGAAACCAATCCACAGATTAGTGCGGACATTTTACACATGATGATTCAAGGCAGTCAGACTGACCGCGAAATTCAGGAAGATTTTTCTGAAAATGAGCATACCGGTTTAGACAATGTTTATCTACAAACCCGTAAAGGTCGAATCAATCCACGTGGTGCCAATCAAAAACGCTATGTACAGCGTATTTTACAAAGCGATATTTCATTTGGTATCGGCCCAGCGGGTACAGGTAAAACTTATCTCGCGGTCGCCGCTGCTGTAGATATGCTAGAACGTAACGAAATTCAACGCATTTTATTGGTTCGCCCTGCGGTTGAAGCCGGTGAAAAATTGGGTTTTTTACCCGGTGATTTGAGCCAAAAAATTGACCCTTACTTACGTCCTCTCTACGACGCTTTGTATGAAATGCTCGGTTTTGAAAAAGTCGCTAAACTAATTGAACGTCAAGTGATTGAAGTTGCACCACTCGCCTACATGCGTGGTCGTACCTTAAATCATTCTTTTGTGATTTTAGATGAAGCACAGAACACTACCCCTGAACAGATGAAAATGTTCCTCACCCGTTTAGGCTTTGGTTCTCGAGCGGTGATCACGGGCGACATTACACAGGTCGATTTACCTCGTGGTCAACAATCTGGTTTGGCACATGCCTTACGTGTGATTGAAAAAATCAAAGAAATTCATATTACTCGCTTCCACTCTCGTGACGTGGTACGTCATCAATTGGTTCAAAAAATTGTTGAAGCCTATGAGGGATGGGACAGCGAACAACATCGCCTCACGGCTGAACAACGTGCGGAACGTAAAGCACGTCAGGAAGCCTTGGTGGCGGACAATGATGCTAAAGCTGATGGGCAGCATCAAGACGAAAACATTTAAGGATTCATTTTGAAACTTAATCTCTCTTTGCAGCAAAATTTTCAGTCACCTGAATTGGTGGTGAAACGTGCGCATATCAAAAAAGTCGTGGAAACGGCTTTACGTCATATCGATACACAAAGTGATTGTGAGATCGGTATTGCATGTGTGGACAATGACGAAAGCCACAAATTGAACTTGGAATATCGTGGTAAAGACAAACCTACCAATGTGCTGTCTTTTCCGAGCGATCTCCCCGATGAAATGGCAGCAGTTTTAGACTCATTTCCGATTGGCGACTTGGTGATTTGTATTCCTGTAGTTCTTCGAGAAGCACAAGAACAAAGCAAAGCACCCCTGACCCACTTTACGCATATGCTGGTACACGGTACGTTGCACCTGATGGGCTATGACCATGAAACCTCTGATGAAGATGCTGAAGAAATGGAAGCATTGGAAATCGAGATTTTAGCCAAATTGGGTTTTGATAACCCTTATCTGGAAAGAGTTTAAGAACCCAAAAAGCGAGCTACGGCTCGCTTTTTTTATCGTCAGAGAAACCAAGGAAGGAAAGATATGCAATATGTCGTGATTTTTAAAGCATGCATTCGTACGCTTGATGAGCTGTATTTTTCGACTGCACAGCAGCTTAGAGACAAAGCCTTGACACACTTTAACTGTCAACATTTTGAAGCGCTGACAGAGGGTGAGCATGAAATCGCCCTTTCCTACTGGAATACATTAGAAGACATTCGAGCTTGGCAACAAGATGCACAACATCTAGTGGCGCAGCAATTGGGAAAAAACCAATGGTATACGAATTTTAGCGTCGAAATCTGCGAAGTTTTGCGACGCTATCACAACTGATTAACGCACCTCAAATTCTGCTTCTGCAGGATCGAAGCGCCAAGTACGCACAATACGAAGTTCTGAGATGTCTTTCATTTTGGCATCAAACAAACCAAAAGGTGCCGCCTTACGTACAGAGGTTTTTGCAGCTTCGTCCAATAAGTTTGAACCTGAACTTTCGATCAAACGAATGGCACGAATCCCGCCATTACTGTTCAAAATAACCATTAAGCGTACTTCACCGCGGAGCTGCTGCTGTTTTGCTGCTTCAGGATAATAACGGTTACCGTAAAATTCGACTTTTTCGCGAAATTTTTCCATGTAAGCAGCAGAAACATCTTGCTTGGCTTGAATACCATCAATGGTTTTAATTTTTTGCTGACGGCTAAAGTTTTGCTGACGTTGTAAATATTGAGCTTCGATACTCGCCACCATCGCAGCCTTGGCCTGAAACTGACTATTCAACTCCTCAACGGCTTTTTTACGACTGTTTTCTTCCGCTTGTTTTTGCCAACTCAAGGTTGTCATCAACACTTTGTCTTCAAAGCTCAGCTCTTTCTTTTGTTGCAGTTGTTCTAAAGCTTCACTTTTTTGCTCACCGGCTTTTTGTTCGATCATCGGTGCAGGCATGTCACTCGACATACGATGTGACTCACGGAATGTCCCAGAGCCCTGCTGATCGGCTTGTGCTAAAAAGTCTGCATGTTCAATTTTTTCCGTCGTAGAACGTAAAGAAACTGCAATTTCTTTGGTGTTATAATCCGCCTCTTGGGGCATGGAAAATTGCATGGTTAAAAAAGCCAAATGCAACACAGCAGCAAACGCCAATGCAGTTGCAAATATGGGATCTTTCCACCACTCTTTCATCAAGGGCATGAACGTTATTTTTTTCAGCATCACATTAAACCGACAATTTGCCGCATTCCCCAAACTGCTTAAAACAGTATAAAATAAAACTCGTATTCATTTTTTGATGAAAACGAGAAATCCATCAACACATCGATAATGCACAATTAAAATCATGAAAATGGTGCAATTTATTTTGCTAAACTGCAAGATCAAAACCTTGTGTTTTTATAGAAATCGACAAGATAAACATCGTTAAAAAACATAATTTGTCAGGATGCACTTCTTATGCAAACGCTAGTTTCCAATATCGCTAAACGTATACGCCAAGTGTACCAAAAAGCTGAAGGATTTATTGAAGATGAGCGTGAATTCCCAATGTCTCAAGTGTTTTTAAATGCGACATTTCAGCGCTTTGTGACCGATAATGTGAAAATGCTCAAAGACTTGCATGCTGACCTGCATGATGACTGGCTTCGACTGTATGCTACATTGGATTATAACGGGCTGATCATAACACTCTCTGTTGATTTAAAACTGGTACAGATGGAACTCAACAAACAAACCCAATTGATCGTATTTGAACAAATTAGTGATACACAAGTGATTGAAGCGAAGTATCCAAATGTTCTGTATAAGATGGGCGTGCGCATGGCGTTATGGTTCTATCAAAAAGTACTCAACCAAGATCCATTGGGTATGATTTTGGAAAAGCTCAATGTGATCAAAGTTAAAGATGATTTACTGTATTTAGACCTGAATCGCTGGCTCGGTAAAAGTCGATCGATTATCGACACATTGGGCAAAGTCCATGTCAACCATGCTGTTTTACGTGAGGCCGAATTGGTGGTGATTGGTAATGTTAATTTAACCGCATTGTTCACCAAGATGTCGCAAGAACGGATTGAAGACTGGGATGATTCAAATTTAAAAGATGATGAAGTCACGCCAATTAAACAAAAGGAAAGCTAGACTTATCCTGTACTTAGATATCTTGAGCCTATAAAACGCTACACAATATATACATTAGGCACGGATTTGTGACGTGATTCTCCACAATCCAGCCGCATAATAAACATATCAGGTGGTTTAGCCCACCGCACTTCTATTGAATAGGAAAACCATACTTATGGCACATTCAGTTTTGAAAAATTTAGGTCTTGTTGCTGGGGTATCGACTACACTGCTTTTGACTGGTTTCTCAAGTCAGTCATTTGCCATGAGTCCATTCCAAGCAAGCTACCAGTTTAATTACAACGGCAAAAACTTGGGTTCTGCAACACGTACCCTAAAACAATCTGGGAATAACTGGACCTATGTTTTCGCAGCAAAAGCTGGTGCGATGGCCTCTGCAACTGAAACCAGTCGTTTTAGTTTAAATGGCAGCCAAATTCACTCGAACAGCTTTAGCCGCAGCAGCAAAATTTTGGTGCACAACAACACCATGAATATTAATTTTAATGCTGGCGCAAAAACCATTAATACCAAAAAAGATGATAAAGCGCGTTCATTTGCGTGGAAATCAGGTGTGTTAGATGAACTCAATGCTGAATTGCAAATTCGTGAAGATTTAAAAAATGGTGGTTTGAAATCGAATTACTACATTGCCGATGCCAAAGAGGTTGAAGCTCGTAAGTTCGTGAAACAAGGCACTGAAAAAGTGAAAACCACTTATGGAACTTTTGACACCGTGAAAGTCGTGATGCGCCATGACAAACCTGGCCGTCAAACCACCTTCTGGTTAGCACCAAAACTAGATTATCTACCTGTCAAAGTTTCCCACCAAGACAATAAAACCTCTTACGGTTTATTGTTAACGGGCTATAAAGGTGCAACAAATTAATTGATTTGATCAATTTCGCTTGCATTTTTCACGGTGCTTTTTAAAATACGCTTTTGCTTTAAAAAGCACCTGCCCCCTCGAGGATTCTCCCGTGCACGCTCTGGAACAGAAAATCTTAGCTGAAGGTATCGTTCTCTCTGAAGAAGTTCTGAAAGTCGATTCTTTCCTGAACCACCAAATTGACCCTGTGATGATGCAACAAATTGGTCAAGAATTTGCCCGTCTTTTTAAAGATGCTGGCATCACAAAAATCATTACGATTGAAGCATCAGGTATTGCACCTGCGGTAATGGCTGGTCTTGAACTTGGTGTTCCTGTGATTTTTGCACGTAAATATCAATCTTTGACGTTAAAAGATGATTTGTATCGCTCAAAAGTGTTTTCTTTCACAAAACAAACTGAAAGCACTATCGCGATTTCTAAAAAGCACATCAATGCTGAAGATAAAGTTTTAGTGATTGATGACTTTTTGGCCAATGGTCAAGCGGCTTTAGGTCTTGCAGATCTTATTCATCAAGCAAGTGCTGAAGTATTGGGTATCGGTATCGTGATTGAAAAATCATTCCAACCTGGTCGTGATATTTTGCTTGAAAAAGGCTATCGCGTTGAATCATTGGCACGTGTGAAATCACTGGCGAATGGTACAGTTGAATTTGTTCGTGACTAAGTTTTCGTTCAAAAGAAAAAAGAACACATCAGGTGTTCTTTTTTTTACTAAAAATTTGCGATTAAGGTGACATAAAGCGCACTTTTTAACGCCTTAGTTACAAGCAGACAAAACATCGGTGTGCAAAACTCGATAAAATTCAGGAAAATCGTTGCATTTGATCGAATGGGTCAACTACTCATCTGTCAAATTACTTTATGCTGCACCATAAATTCGGCCACTTTATTTTTTTAAGGCTACGGAAAGTTATGAATACAGAAGATCAAAACATGGAACCGACAGTTAAATGTCCAAAATGTGGATCAACCCATATTGAAAAGCGTAACCATGAACAAAACTTACAAAAAATTGGTGGGGTCTTACTCAGTGGTGCAGGAACTGCTGCAGGGACTGTCGGTGGTGCGGCATCTGGCGCATCTATTGGTGCTGCGATTGGTGGCGTGACTGCTGGCCCACTTGGCGTGATTATGGGCGGAACCATCGGGACTTTTGTTGGTGCAATTAGCGTCGGTATCACAGGCGGTTTCCTCGGACACCGTTTTGGTAAAAAAGCCGGCGTGATCGTCGATCAAAATATTTTTCTCGACTACCAATGTTTAGATTGCAAACAGCGCTTTGAAGTTGAGCAACAGCCTGAAGACGCTGCAAAGACTTCGGATCAAGACTAATTTGGATATAAAAAAAGAGCGCATCAGCGCTCTTTTTTTATAGGTTATTGTTTTTCTAATATGTATTTCTAGTCTATTGAAATGCTATTCGAAAACCATGGCGAATCAATTATTTTGAAACATCAGTTAAAGATTTTGAGTCCACTTTAACTTGATCTTGTTTCGCTAAAAATTCTTTTTCTTCGGCTTTTTCTCTTGCGGGAAATCCATACTGTATAAACTGGCATTGCCGTACACAAGGAAGATGCAGCCAATACGGAACACAGGAAAGTCATTAGAAAATTAACAATAGACATCACACACCCTAAAGAAAAAATTTAAATACAAATCATGTAATCAAAAATAAAAATAACGCGCCCAAAGACAGAGCAATATTCGACTCGAAACCATCACTGAGCAGGCTGTATTTAAAAACTTTCAATACATTGTTGATATCATTTATTTTTAATATTTCAGGAATAGTTCGACAGATTTATTTTTATATTTTGGTCGGTATACAACGTCATAAATAAAAAAGAAGTCACACGTAAATAAAGCAAGAAAAGTGCAATATTTAAGCCTTTTCTTGCTCGTTCGCTACAAAGTTAGCGCAACTTCCTAGAGCAAGTAAGTATCAAATCAACTTTTTGACGACTTCGCCTAGGCGTTTACCCAGCTCTTCACACAAATTACGCTCATCTTGACTCAATGACTGATCATGGCGTGGACCACTGACATGGCTTGCACCATAAGGTGTACCACCCGTTTTGGTATTTGATAATGCCGGATGGGCATTACTTAAACCCATAACCATCATTCCGTGATGAAACAAAGGCGGCAGCATGGTCAGCAAAGTACTTTCCTGTCCCCCATGCATTGAACCTGAACTGGTAAACACACAGGCAGGTTTGCCATGTAATGCGCCATTGAGCCAAAGCGCTGTGGTTTGATCCCAGAAATATTTCATTTCCGACGCCATATTACCAAAACGTGTTGGCGAACCAAGGGCTAAACCTGAGCAATGCGCTAAGTCATCTAAGCTACAGTAAATATCGCCTTCGGCAGGAATACTGGGCTGCACGTCAGTCACCACAGTAGATAAATTTGGAACGGTTCGTATTTTTACTGCCATTCCAGACGCTTCAATTCCATTGGCAATTAAATGTGCCATCTCACGTGTTGAACCATATTTGCTGTAATACAGCACCAGTACATAAGCTTGCGTCATTTTTATAAATTCAATGAAAAAAGAAAACTATACGGTATTTTTCCTATTTTTTGGTTAAGCTAAGTGATGAAAATTGCATAAACATGACTAAAATAACTCGAGACTTGAACGAATGATCGAAGCATTTTTAAAAAAACTTCCCTTTTACGACAAGAAATGGTTTCAGTTTGTTTTATTTGTCATTCGACGTTTTGAAGCCGATCGCTGCCGTGAACAAGCAGGATCATTAACCTATACCACCTTGTTTGCAGTGGTACCCATGTTGACCGTATTCTTGGTCATCATCTCCTCAATTAAAGCTTTAGAACCTGCTCGTCAACAGCTTCAACAATTGATTTATAGTAATTTCCTACCTAAAACGACAATTGCTTTTGATAAAGCACTGAATGCATTCACCGATAAATCCAGTAACCTGACTGTTATTGGTGTACTGTTTTTATTCATTACCACAGTTATGATGCTGACCAGCATTGAGACAGTATTTAACCGAATTTGGCGGGTGCGTGAGACACGGGGCGGCATTATTGGCTTTATGCGCTATTGGACTATTATCTCATTAGGCCCAATCTTACTGGGTAGCGCATTTGTTGTGTCATCTACCTTGGCCTCTATGAATGTCCTCAGCAATAATTTTGCCGGCTATGAACTGGATGGGGCTTTTCTGCTGTGGATCTTGTCTTTTTCATTGACCATTTTAGGTTTTTTCATTCTGTATTGGACGATTCCCAACCGCAGTGTGCCGATTAAGGCGGCGCTGATCGCGGGTGTCTTTAGTGCGGTGGTCTTTGAACTGCTCAAAAACCTCTTTGGTTTTGTCATGTCAAATTTCACCAGTTATCAAATCGTTTACGGTGCTTTTGCTGCAGTGCCAATTTTCCTGCTTTGGATATTCCTTTCATGGAATATCGTACTGATTGGGGTAGAAATTAGTTATGCACTGACCGCTTTCAATTCGGGCAACGACCAAAAACGTCATCCTGTTATTATGTTGATGGATTTGCTTGAATTATTTTATAAAAAGCAAAAACTCGGTCAGAGCGTGACAGAAAAAGAAGCGCTTGAGGTTTTAGGGCGTGATGAAATCGGCCGCCTGCCAAGCTATATTTTATTGTTTGAAGAGCAACACCTGATTAAACGTACAGATGATGATCATTATGTTTTAGTTCGTAATTTAACCCAAGTGGACTTTTGGAGTTTTTACAGTAAGCTGCCCTATCCGCTCCCTAAACGGCAAGATTTAGGTCGCGTCGATCCAGATGATGTTTGGATGGAAAAAATTGGGCCGCAACTGGTCGAATCGGATGATTATCTCGCGGCCAAACTCTCGATTCCACTTGCGACTATTTTTGAAGAAAAATAAGCGTAAATAAAAAAAGGAGAGCCGTAGCTCTCCTTTTTTTATTTATACATGATCTTAGATCGCTGTACGCTGACGTCCCATCAATCTAGCTAACCATTGATGCAAGGTTACCGTCATCACCCCGACCATTACTAAGGCCGTCCCCAAGATAAAGTTCAGTTCAATCGTTTCATTTAAGATCAATACGCCAAAGACCAGACCAAAGATTGGGGTGAGAAATGAAAAAACGCCCAGACCATTGGCCAGATATTTACTTAACAGCCAAAACCACAGCATCAGACTGAAAAATGAAATAATGAGCACATGAAAAATCATGCTGCTGATGGACAGCACCGTCCAATGTACAGTCATTTGTCCTGTCAGCCACGCCACGGGTAATAAAAACACGCATCCACCGACTAACTGATAAAACAAGGTCTGAGTCGGAGGTGCATTAGAGAGTTTGGTGAGTCTTAATGAAATGGTGGTCAAGGCCCACATCACCCCTGCAAGTAATGCCATCGCATCACCCAACAGGGCTTGAGTGTTGACTGTAGTGCTACTTTCACGTCCCATAAACGACAGGACAATACCTGAAAAGGCAATAAAAATACCGACCCACTGGATCGCTGTAAGCTTTTCTTCAGGCAACTTCCAATGTAAACCTAATGCCACGAATATCGGTGCGGTATAGAGCAAGACAACAGTATGTGATGCAGAGGTATAGCGCAGGGATTCTGCCACTAAAATAAATTCAGCTGAAAATAAAAACGCCAACCAGATACCCGGTAGCAAGTATTCGCGTGTATATAAATGTGTTTCCGGCTTGAGACGAATCAGTGGAAAGACCAACAGCGCAGCCAAACCCGATCGAATGGCAATTTGCATGATCGGCGCAATATCAACCGCGGCCAATTTCAAAATGACCTGTTGAATCCCTAAAATCATGCACAAAATAATCATCAGACCAGAAGCTTTTGCATCTAGCGCCTTACGCTGTTCCACACTATTTACTCGACAATACGACAAGCAACACTATAGAACTGTCAGAAATAAAATATATACTTCAAAATAGACAAGTGATCTTCTTATTCAGGCAAAATTTCTCATGCGTCATAAAGCTCGTGCAGATCATACGCAGTTGCAACAACTTCCCACCAACGATGAAATTCAAGCAGCACTGTGGATCAGTTTTCGTGACGATCCTGCACTGTCTGTTTATCCCGTCCACGGGCATGCTTGGGGTGAATTTGTCTATGCCTTTAATGGCGTAATGGAAGTGAACATCAACCAGATAGACTATATTACCCCTCCACCTTATGGCATTTGGCTTCCCCCACACTTAGAACACAGTGGTTTAAATCGTACTGCGGTTTCACATGGAACCTTATATGTACATGAATCACTATGTACCCACTTGCCGAAACAACCGGGGATTTTACTCAGTTCCCCCTTAGTCACCGCTATCTTCAGCCATTTGCGTCTGTTGCATCAACAAGCCGACCTCATGGAAAATACGGCCGAATATCAACGCTTACTCCATGTGATCTTAGATCAACTGCATCAAGCCAAATTGGTCAGTAGCTATTTACCGCATTCGGAACACCCTGCCCTCAAACAACTGCTTGATTATTTACATCAACATCCTGCAGATCAGAGCGCGCTTGAGCAATTGGCACAGCAGATAAACATGACAGAACGTACTCTGGCGCGTTATTGTCAAAAAGAACTTGGGATGTCCCTGCATGAATGGCGACAACGTCTCAAAGTTATGAAAGCCATGTCGATGCTCAACGCAGGTCAAACCGTCGAAAATATTGCTTTAGAACTTGGTTATGCCAATGCCTCGGCGTTTATTAATATGTTTAAAAAATGGATGCTTTGCACCCCAGATCAGTTTAGAAAATCTGCTTTAAAGCCCTAAATGTGTTTAAATTTAGCTATAAGGGTCTCTATAAAGTGATTCAACAATCCGCTAAGATCAAAAAATCCACAAAGAATGATAATGACTCCCTTTCGAATGAATAAAAAAACCATTTTAGCGCTGTGTTTATCTGCCGTATTTTTAACGGCTTGTAGTTCCAAAGAACAGCGCGAATTTAAATCCGCACTCAAAACAGCTCAAAGTGGTGATGCGACTGCGCAAATGAAAGTGGGTGATTTATACCTCAGTGGAATGGGCACAGAACAAAATATCGAACAAAGTGTCCATTGGTACAAAGCTGCTGCGGATCAAGGCACTACGGACGCATTCGCATGGTTGATGACTCAAGCCTATCAAGGCAACCCACATGCAGATCAAGTGATTCGAAAGATGCAGCAAGATGGTAATATTTTCCTTGCACACTGGGTGCTAGACCTTGCAAAAAAGACTCATGATCCTGCTGCTGAATATACCGTTGGTTGGATGTACGACACTGGAAAAGGCTTAATTCAAGATAAGCACCAAGCGCAAATTTGGTATGAAAAAGCTGCCAAACAAAAGAATGTCGAAGCGATCAAAGTCTTGGGAAATCAACACTATTTTTCTGAACACCCTTCGTCTACACCCGACAAAGCAGCTGAATATTTAAGCTATGCCGCAGAACAAGGGCAAGATGCTGACGCGGCGATGAAAATGGCACATTATTATCATTATGATATTCGAGATGGTGAAAAAGCGCGACAATGGTATGCCAAAGCAGGTGCATTGGGAGACACCGACTCACAGCATATGGCCGAGACCTATGAAACATGGAAAGACATCGGCCCTTTACAACCGAATGAGCCACCGCAATCAAGCAGCACTGAATAGATCAATCAAAAAAAGGCTGCATTAAGCAGCCTTTTTTGTATTTCGTTCACAGATTATTTGACAAAAGTTATCCAAACAAAATCCTGATTTTTGCCTTTCAGGGTCATTTTCAACTGCTCACCTGACTGTAGTGCCGCAACACCCGCAGGCGTACCCGTCATGACCACATCACCCACTTCAAGACTAAATACTTGGCTAATATCGGCCAGTAATGTACCCACATCAAAAATCAGCAATGCGGTATCACCGTTCTGACGCAGTTCATCATTGACATGCAAGGTATAATGCACATCTTTCCAATCTTGAACCACCTCTTGGACATCGACCCAATCCGCAAGGATGCAAGAACCATCATAAGCTTTGGCACGTTCCCACGGCTGACCTTTTTTCTTTAAGTCATCTTGTAGATCACGCAAAGTCAGGTCTAGGCCCAAAGTCACAGCTCCCACTGCTTCTAAGGCTTTTCGTGTATCAGTTTCAGCCGATAAAGGACGATCAATACGCAAACTTAATTCGCATTCATAGTGGCAACTGCCCCATGCAGGATTCCATGAGATGCCTTGCTCTAATGCGGTTAATGCACTTGGCGGCTTCATAAAAAGTACAGGACGGTCAGGAATTGCATTGCCTAATTCTTTGGCATGATCTGCATAACTACGACCGACGCAAACAATTTTAGATGGACGTGACTGCATACTACTCCCTCTTTTGTTATGAATAGATTGTCTTAGTGCTGAAAAGTATTGCTAAAAATCGCTTGGTCCGCAGTATCTTTAAATGCACTTTTCGGCACAATAATCACGGTTTTATTTTTCAGCTCAAGCATATAGGTCAATTTGCCTTCAGCAAAATTTGCCACTTCAGCATAATGGAAGACATTCTTACGCCCATTGGCATGAATTTCTGCATAGTCTTGAAATAAATCAATACCTTGTTCACTTTTACCCAATTGGTATTTTACAAACTGGCGTTTAAACATCATCGGTAAAAACCAATAACGCATGATGCCTTGAAGAAGTAAAAAGAAAGCACCCAGCCCAACATAGTAGGCACCGACACCATCTACACCCAAATAAAAACCCCAGATGATAATCCCAAGGCTAATGGCTGGCGTTAAAAAACGCGTAAATTGCTTTTTGCCAAAAGTAGCTAGTGCAAAACCATCCTGTGATTCTTCTAGATTTAAAAAATAGCGCAGCGATAATGCAGGTAGATTCTCAGACATAAGCGTATGAATATTTAAAAATGAATTGCGCTAAATACTACACCACAATTCAAACTTGCTTCATGCTTTTTAATGGTCGGTTGTAACACATCACTACTTCCCTTCCATCTAGAAATACGTTAAAAACAGCAACAAATAAAAGATTGCATACGCAGGATGTGACATACAGATAACAAAAATAATCATGATGCTAGTGTTTCTGAGTGGACTGAGCATATCGACCAGTTGGGCCAAATTCGTTCAATGGCAACCCCAGATTCCTAGTAGTTTGGACTTGTTTAATGGCAATGCCAAAGCCTTGGCAAATCTTGCCGGTGATCACATCGTGATTTTTGCACATCCCTCACAGCAGATTAGTCTGCCCACGATGAAAGCAGGTCAAAAAGTCGTTGGTAAATTTCAAAGTGCCGCCGTGGTTGTCCCAACCAACAGCAAAAATGTGTCCAGATTACTCAGTAATTATCCAAACTATGCTGGCTTATTTCCCACGCTAAAATCTGCTGAGGTTTTGCAACAGCAAGGTTCAACCAGCCAAGTTGAATACCGCATCCATATCCCGACACCTATTCCGGTTTTAAACTTTAAAGAAACCGTGGTGATGCAGCACCAAATTGATCACAACAGCATTAATAGTTTGGTTCTACAAGCACCGGTGCCCTTTGGTGCAGGGAAAATTGAATGGTTTGAGATCGATGCTCAACACACCTTGATTAGTGTGACCCAATGGGGCGATTTAAATCAGCCCAAAGGTTTTGTGTTTAGCAAAATATTAAATGCCTTACCCGATGCCAAATTAGGGATTCCTGCGGGAACCAATGGTTTTTTACTCGAATCATTACAGCGCCGATTTAAAGCCTTTAGCAGCGAAACTCTCGCTGCAAATCAATTACCTGAACTCAAATTAAATGCCTCTCAACTCGACAAAGTCACCCAATTAAGTCAAAGCTCAAAAGAACCTGTGTCCTTTATTTTGACAGCGCAGCGCGTTCCCTTTGGGCAAAATTATGAATTGATGCGCTTTAGCACCAGTTTTCAATATTATGCACAAGAGCCTTCGAGCTTACAGCGCTGGATTAATGTGTCTTCGTTCAAGCACTTATTTCCAAGACAAGTTAAACATATGCAAGTGCAGAAAATTAATCCGCACCTGATGGATGCCGACTATAAAATTTCGGTGGGTTTAGGTGTGATCAATATTCCCTTTGATTTTAAAATGCGTTTTAACTATCCCGACTTACTGCAAAATCAATATACCGCGACAGGTGGGGACTTAAAGTTTGTCCGAGGTGCCATGCATATTCGCCCCTTACAACAAGGGTCGTTATTACAATTGACCAGTGCGATGAAGATTGATGACAAAGCGCCTTTTTTACTTCGTGCTATGCGCAGTATGCCGTATCACGACATGTTGCCGGCTTTAGGCGGAAATACGGTCTTTGCACTTAAAGTTAAACAGACGTTAAGTTAGAACCTCGAGTGATGAGCTGAATTTATTGTTTTTAGCTATATTTCAGACACAAAAAAACCGCAACATGTGCGGTTTTTTCAATCTTGATCAAGTTGGTGCGCTCAGAGAGATTCGAACTCCCGACCCCTTAGTTCGTAGCCAAGTGCTCTATCCAGCTGAGCTATGAGCGCGACGTCTTGATGAGGCTCATTATACGTGATTTTTATTTTTTGTTAAGAGCTTTTTCATATAAATTTAACCAAACGCACAGCAAATAAACAATTACCCTTTAAACACGCTAAAAATCAGCTAGATTTACTTTTTTAATGGCTTTTGCATCACAAGTTTGGAATTTAAACTTAGCAATACTCACGTATAAATGCTCAAGATAGATAACAAATCTATCGCCATCATTGAATCTCGGCTTTAACTCACTCAATTCTTTTTTAAACTTAGATTTAAAAAAATTGCATCACTATGAATATCTGAAAAAAGGGTTATCTATAGAAGATAAGCAAAATTGAAATTTACTGATGGGTAGTTTTATGAAATAGAACGCTTAATAGAATCCAAACAAAAGACAGCTATATCAAAGCGATAAATCACAAGCACAAAAAACCGCAACATGTGCGGTAATTTTTTCAAGTTGGTGCGCTCAGAGAGATTCGAACTCCCGACCCCTTAGTTCGTAGCCAAGTGCTCTATCCAGCTGAGCTATGAGCGCGTACTTGTGTCGTCTTAAAAGACTACGTTTTCAGATTTACTTATTGGTGCGCTCAGAGAGATTCGAACTCCCGACCCCTTAGTTCGTAGCCAAGTGCTCTATCCAGCTGAGCTATGAGCGCGACATAAGTAAATCGTGGCGGTGAGAGAGGGATTCGAACCCTCGATACAGTTGCCCGTATGCATCCTTAGCAGGGATGTGGTTTCAGCCACTCACCCATCTCACCGTAACGTGCCGCCATAATACAAAGATCATGATACGACTGCAAGCACAGTCGTTATATTTTTTTCATTTTTTTACTCAATTAGATATTTTTTAAACGATTTTCAAAAAATTAGTGCAAAATTAGTTCAGCACGCGCTGCTATCCCCTACTTTTCAGCTTTAGACATTATAAAATATCGGCATAAAACACTTTATTGCAATCAATTGCGTGCAGTATCTGCTTGCATGACTTATGCTAATCCTAATCTTCTGATTTGAAGCCAAATACATATGAAAAACTGGGTCGACCCTGAAGCAAAAGCTGAAGCCGAACGTTATGACAATCCAATTCCAAGCCGTACTCTAATTCAAGAGACGATTGAACAACTGAAAACTGCAATGTCGCATGCCGATCTTGTAGAACATTTTGAAATTGCCGATCAAAAAAGTATTGATGCACTGAGTCATCGTCTGATTGCGATGGTTCGAGATGGTCAGTTGATGAAAGATGGATTTAAGTTCCAGCTTGCAGCTGAGCAACCGACTCATGAAGCAACGGTTTATATCAACTCAAAAGGTTTAGGCACAGCCAATATTAGCGGTGAAGATGACCTTTTACTTCCTGAACGTGAGTTGCGTCAGGTGTTTAATGGTGACCGCGTTAAAGTCCGCCAAACATCAGTAGACCGTAAAGGCAAGGCATGGGGCTTTATTACTGAAGTTCTACAGCATCGTGTCAAAGAAATTATCGGTAAAGTGTCTGAATATGAAGGTGAATATTTTATTCAGCCGGCAAATCCCAATGCACACCAACCGATTACGTTAGAAAGAGAATTAATCGAGCATGCCAAAGTCAAACTCGGCGACTCTGTGCGTATTGCGATTGACAGCTACCCAACCAAAGAAGAATTTGCGACAGGTCATATTGTTCAGTCGATGGCAGATAAAGCAGACACTGAAATTATTATTCCACAAACCATATTAGAATTTGGTTTACCTTACGAATTCCCTGAAGCGGTACAACAAGAAGCCGACAGCTTTAAAGAGCCATCAGAACAAGACCGTGAAGGTCGTGTCGATTTACGTGATTTAGCACTTGTCACCATTGATGGTGAAGATGCACGCGACTTCGATGATGCCGTGTATGCGGAAAAACGTCCGGGTGGTGGTTATCGTGTTGTGGTGGCAATTGCCGATGTCAGCCATTATGTACGTCCGGGTAAACCGCTCGATGACGAAGCTCAAGAGCGCGGTACATCGGTGTACTTCCCTCATTTTGTATTGCCGATGTTGCCTGAAGCGCTGTCGAATGGTTTATGTTCTTTGAACCCACACGTAGACCGTTTATGTATGGTCTGTGATTTAAACTTATCTCGCGCGGGTCGTGTCACTAAGTTTGAGTTCTATCCGGGTGTAATGCATTCAAAAGCTCGTTTGACCTATACTCAAGTGGCCGAATATTTTGAGGGTAATAGTCAAGCCATTCCTGACGACCGTGATGTACGTAAATCGGTCAATACCTTATTCCAATTGTATCAAGTGTTGAAAGGCTTACGTGCTGAACGCCACGCGATGGAATTTGAAACCGTTGAAACTTATATGACCTTTGATGAGCTAGGCGGTATTAATGAAATCCTACCGCGCAGCCGTAATGATGCACATAAGCTAATTGAAGAATGTATGTTGTTGGCAAACGTCGCAGCGGCAGAATATGCATTAAAAAATGAAATTCCAATGCTGTACCGTGTGCATGAGCCACCTGAGTTTTCACGCATTCAAAAGGTTCGTGATTTTGTGAAATTATTGGGGCTGCCATTCCCTGAACAGCCGACTCAAGCTGACTATCAAGCCGTGATTGATGCCACCAAAGACCGTATTGATGCTCCAAGCATTCATGCCGTTTTACTCCGCTCAATGATGCAAGCTTATTATGGCGCGAACAATGCAGGTCACTTTGGCTTGGCCTACGAAGCGTATACACATTTTACTTCTCCAATCCGTCGTTATCCAGACTTGTTACTTCACCGTGCCATCAAAGCACAATTGAAGAAAAAGCCTTACCCAATTTCTGGTGCTTCGCTGGATGATGCAGGTGAATACTTCTCTGCGACCGAACGCCGTGCAGATGAAGCTTCACGTTCTGTCACTACATGGTTGAAGTGCCATTACATGCAGCAGCATTTGGGTGAAGAGTTTGTCGGCACCATCAGTGCGACTGCTGAATTTGGCCTGTTTGTAACGCTCAAAGACTTATATGTTGATGGCATGATCCACGTCAGCCAATTGGGTGATGACTTCTTCGTCTATGACCAACCGAGTCAGAGCTTAATTGGTCAATCTCGTGGTCAAGTTTTCAGTCTCGGCGATGAAGTTAAAATCAAAGTCGCTGGTGTAAATCTAGAAGAGCGCAAAATCGACTTTGAATTGATTCAACAATTGAGCCATGCAGGTCGTGCTATTCGAGCGCGTGCCCCTCGTGTTGCAAAGCCTACAGCCAAAGAAGAAGTCTTTTCAGAGCGTAAAACCAACGCTGCTGAAGATGGAGAACAGCCCATACGACGCAAAAAATCGAAATCTAAGCCCAGTTCATTCGGTAAAAAGCCTGCTAAAAAATCTGCAAGCAAATCTGAAGCGAAGGCTAAAGATAAAGTGAAGAAAAAATCTAAACCGAAAAAGAAAAAATCCAATGCAAAATCATCTGCGGATTAAGGTTTAAATCAAGAGCGCTTCGGCGCTCTTTTATTTATTAAGACTTTGAAGATATTTTTTTAAGACCCATAAATTTTTCAAATAATATTGCTTTATTTGCTCCTCACTTAACCCTAATCTTCTCAAATTTTGTTTCACTTTACTTTCTTCTAAGGGCAATAATATTCCTAACTTAGACTGTAACTTCATTAAATCTTTTGTACCAAATAAAGCTAATAAAACTTCACCATATATTTCTTCTACCTCCTCTATCTTAATTAAATCAACTATACGTCTAATTACTCTCTCTCCTCTATCAATTTGTTGCTTATCAAGTCGAGAGATTTTATTGGTTTTTTTACTTTTTAATTTCCTATTTGATAAGTAAGTCCTATAAGAAATATGAACTGGTTTATCTTTTATTATCCCTGACATAAATAATTTGTCTCAAAATCAAAAGTTATAATTTGGAAAACATACTATCAAACTTGATTTTTTGATCAATGCCCTTACTACTTAACACAAGACATTACATAATTGAGACGGATATGACTTTAGAAAAGGCAACATTACCTGTTCCACAATTTGACCAAATCACATTGGAACAGCTGAAAGAAAAAATTCAAAGCGCCATTCAACAAGGTCAGCAATTTCTCAATGAATTAACAGAAGTCCCTGATTCGATTCAGCAACAACTGAATACCTTAGAACAAGTTGATCGCCTAGAAAATAATATGAGCGAAGCTTGGGGCGTGTTGTCACACTTAAATGCTGTGATGAACAACGCGGAAACCCGTGAGCTGTATCAGGCTTTATTACCCAGCCTGAGTGAGTACTATACACAGCTAGGTCAACATACAGCTTTGTATCAAACCTATCAGCATGTACATGACAACAGTTTATTCGACACGCTTCCTCCAGCACAGCAAAGCGCGATTAAACTTGCGTTACGAGATTTTAAACTTTCAGGCGTAGCCTTAGAAGGTGAAGCGAAAAAACGCTATGCAGAAATATCTGCACGACTTTCACAGTTATCATCAGACTTTTCCAATCACGTATTGGATGCCACCCAAGCCTACTTCAAACCTTTAACTGAAGCGCAGCTCAAAGGACTACCTCAAGGCAGTATTGAACTTCTGAAACAATATGGTCAGCAACGCGAACTCGAACAGGCTGTAGCCACACTCGACTTCCCGTCTTATATTGCCATTATGACCTATGCAGAAGACCGCGAAGTGCGTGAAGCACTCTATAAAGCCTATACCACACGTGCTTCTGATCAGGCAGACTCTGCTGAATTTGATAATACAGCGGTCATGGAAGAAATCTTGAAGCTACGTCAGGAAATGGCAAGCCTGCTTGGTTTTAACAATTACGCCGAATTGTCTTTAGCAAGCAAAATGGCACCCGATGTGGCAACTGTAGATCAGTTCCTGATTGAATTGGCACAACATGCGCGTGAACCAGCAGAGAAAGAAATCGCTGAACTGAAAGCCATTGCAGCGCAAGACGGTATCACTGAGTTACAACCGTGGGATGCCACTTTCTACTCAGAAAAACTCAAAGTTCAACAGTTTAATTTGTCACAAGAAGACCTGAAGCCCTACTTCCCTGCACCTAAGATTATTCAAGGCTTGTTCAGCATTGTAAATCGTCTCTATGGCATCAATGTAATCGAGCGTGAAGCGCCTGTTTGGCATCCCGATGCACGTTACTTTGAACTTGAAGATCAAGGCAGCGTGATTGGCGGTTTTTACTTTGACCTGTATGCACGAAGCGGTAAACGTGGCGGCGCATGGATGAGCGGCTTCCGTTCACGCATGCAAACTGAAAATGGTCTGCAAAAACCAATTTGCTACATGGTCTGCAACTTTACCCCACCTGTCGGTGAGCAAGCTACTTTACTCACTCATGATGAAGTAACGACGCTGTTCCACGAATTTGGTCATGGCTTACATCACATGCTCACTGAAGTCGATAATATTGCTGTGGCTGGTACACATGGCGTGGCGTGGGATGCTGTAGAGCTGCCAAGTCAATTCATGGAGTTTTGGACTTGGGATCAAGAAAGTTTAGATTTACTTAGTGAACATATAGAATCAAAGCAAACTTTACCAGCCGATCTGTTAAAAGCACTACAAGATGCGCGTTTCTTCCAGTCAGGGATGCAAACGTTACGTCAAATTGAATTTGCCATGTTTGACTTAAATATCCATAAGGCCAACCCTGCTTTGGACGCTACAGGCATCCAAAAAACCTTAGATGATATTCGTCAAAAATATGCAGTTGCACCCACCACTTCATACAACCGTTTCCAACATGGTTTCAGTCATATCTTCGCAGGTGGTTACGCTGCTGGTTATTATTCATACAAATGGGCAGAGGTTTTGGCAAGTGATGCCTTCGACCGATTCGAAAATGAAGGAATTTTTAATACTTCGACTGGCAAGTCGTTTAGACAATTTATTCTAGCAGTTGGCGGAAAAGATACGGCACTTGACGCATTTATCAATTTCCGCGGACGCGAGCCAAAAATAGATGCTCTGCTGCGTCATCAAGGTTGGACGAACGCATCTAAAAACGCTTAAACTAGGCACCTTAGTTAGATTCAAGGTAAGTATGATGACCATTAAACGACGCTTCATTGCAGGTGCAAAATGTCCAAAATGCCAAGCGATGGACCGGGTTGTCATGCTGACCTCTGGCGAAGACGAATGGATCGAATGCATTGATTGTGGTTACAGTGAAAATCGACCGACTCATGTCGATCAACCTGAACAACCTGCCGTGCCAGACGATATCGGTGTGATCCAATTTAAGCCACGTCAGCCTAAATAAAAATTAAGGTCAAGCAATGACAGAAGATCAAAGACATAATCCAAAATTGTTAGTTGGAATCATTGGGGGCTTAACGTTATTGATTGCTATCTTTTTTGCATATCAATGGTTAAGCAGCAGTACAGCAGATAAATCTGCGCTTCAAGAAGAAATGGTCGCTGCACCGGCTAAACCGCCTGTTGCAGTCCCAGTCCAATCTGAAACTGAAGCATCAGTCCCTGTCGCAGAGACTGAAACCCTTAAATTGGTCGAAGAAGACATTTTAGATGCAGCTGTACCTGAAAATGCCTCTTTAGCCAAAGAAGAAATTGCCAAATTAGATGACATTCAACAACAATTGAATGATCAGGAGCAAAGCTTAAAACAGCAACATTCAGATGCAGATGAGCTGATTAAACTGAAAGAAGAACAAATTAAATTACTCGAAGCACAGTTAGCGCAACAAGCAAAATAACTGACTTCTGCTACACCATGCGTACTTATAGGCTAGAATATCATCAGATTTTCTAGCCTTTTTGTTATGTCCACTACTACAACGCCACAAAATATCCCCAAAGCAATTGGCTTTCTCATGCTGTCAGCGCTGCTTTTTTCCATCATGGGGGTTTGTATACGCTACGCATCCCACACAGTAGATAATGCCACCATCGTATTTTTTCGCAATGCGGTTGGCTTATTGATCTTTCTACCTTTGATCCTACAAAAGGGCAGCACATTTTTTAGAACTGAAAAATTGTGGATGCATACCTGGCGTTCAATCGTAGGCTTGGTGGCAATGTATGGCTTTTTTTATGCCATTGCCCACTTAAAACTCTCCAATGCCATGGTCTTCACCTATTCCTCGCCGATCTTCATCCCCTTAATTGCATGGTTATTTTTAAAAGAAAAAATGACCCTGAGTATGCTCATTGCCGCAGTCATTGGTTTAATCGGCGTGCTCTTCGTCGCAAAGCCCGATGCAGGAATGTTTAATCAGTTATCACTGATCGGACTGACCGCAAGCTTCTTGGCAGCCATGGCATTTGTCACTGTCCGTGCCCTTACAGCAACCGAGCCGCCTGAACGCATTGTGTTTTATTTCTGCTTTTTTGGCACGCTCATTTCCATGATCCCGATGTTCTGGCTTTGGCGTCCTTATAGTTTAAAGGAGTTAGCCTTTCTGATTACAGCGGGGCTTTTGGCCAATATCAGTCAAATTTTTATGTCCAATGCCTATAAGCTTGCACCCGCAGGTCAAATTGGCCCCGTGAACTATATCGCGATTATTTTTGCGGGTATTTGGGGCTTTGCCCTGTGGCAAGAATTGCCAGACATTTACAGCCTATTCGGCTTTGCTTTTATATTTTTAGCGATTTTGCTTTGTAGTCCGATCCTACAAAATAAGTTTAAAAAGTCGTAAAGATCTCATTCATTTACTATCAATCGCGCGTCCCCTTATTCAATAAAAAAGCACCCGAAGGTGCTTTTTTATAGCTCACTGCGAATTTATTGGTACCAACCAAACAGTTTCAGAATATAAGGCGCATAAGTCACGATCACCAAAGCTGGGAACAATACAAGGATCGGTAAAATCCAACGTTCATAGCGATAATAGAAATTGGTGTATTGGGCTTTTGCTTCTGCATCTGCTGCCCGCACCTCCTCATCCCCGACAGAGAGTCGTGTCAACAAGTGATTCAGCGCTACAGGTGGCGAAACATAACCGAGCTCAAAGGCAACCAAAACGATCATCCAGAAGTGAATCGGATGAATACCATTTTCATAAGCTACTGGTGCAATCGTTGCTGCAACCAAAATCACTGCCCCGAATGGATCTGTCGTCATACCAATAATCGCCAACAACAATGCGATAAAGGCCAATGAAATATAGATATTGCCCAAATGCGTTGGTAATAATTCAACGATTTCTGTACGTTCAATCAAACCGCCGACACTTGCCGACAAGGCCATTAAGATAATTAATGCGCCAATGTGTCCAACCGTTTCTGAAGAAGCAAACCAAATTGAACTACCGAAACCACGACGGTTAGCCCCATGTCCACCATGTTCACGCATGAACTCAGAACTTTGCTCATGTTGTAAGCTGAGTTGTTCATGTGCATCTACAGTTTGCGAAGTAAAACGATCTGCAAACCAACGGTCAAACATAATGTAAACAATCAGAATGATCGGTAGAACCACAGGGGCAGTGAATTCATCCATTTGCGTATCTAAACCGTACTTGTAGAAAGCAATCACAAGCAAGGTCAGTACGATATACGGAATCACGGGAATGAATGCTTTCAGCATGCCCGGAATAGCCACTTTCGGCGATGCCACACGGAAACGTGTTTCTGCCAAGAACAGTGAAATACCCAAGAACAAGAATGCTGTTAGCCAGAACACATAGATACCGTGATCAAATAGTTCATCTGACGTGACATGGCGGCTATCAAGCATCGAGATCAAGATAATCAATAGACATGGACGGATGACCACACCTAAGGAACCTGACATTGCAGATACAGCGAGTGCGAACTGACGACGAGAGCCAGAGTTCCACACTTCTTTATAAATAATTGCACCGGCTGCTACAACGAAGATCCCTGAAGCGCCGGTATAAGCAGTTGGAATAGCCGCAGCAATCAGAATTAACCACGTCAAAGTCTCAGGTGCTAAGTTCCATGGACGTAAAATCCCCAAGAACAAATCCATCACGCGCGTTTGGGTCAATAACATCCCGGCCCAAATAAACAATGCAAGGTTTAGGAAAATCCCAGAGAATTCAACCAATTGTCCAAGGTAAATCCCCTGACCCATTGGATAGTCCATAAAGAAGGTAAACGCCACACCCGTAATAATCGCCATAAAGGCATATAACGGAACACTCAATAGCGCAAAACCAATATTCCCCGGCCCCGGCTCTTTCGCAGCAGGTGGTTTAAAGAACTGATAAATACTGATGAGGGTGACAATACCAAATAGGGCTAGCCACAACCAATATACCACCAAGGTTTCTGTGGTCGATTTCACCCCAGAATTCAGGACTGAATTAAATTGGCTATATACCGAGAAGGTTAATAGGCCATTCCCAATCGCCATGAATAAAGCATAGACTTTATAATCCAAGCGTGTTGTTGGCGCACGTAGACCAATATGATGGAACTTCACTGAAGCAGTAATGGCAGACACCAAGACCATCAGTAAAAGAATCAATACACGGTTTTCGGAACCAAATTTAAAGATGCCAAAGAATGTCGTTTCAATCGCACGATAAGTACGAATACTTGGATGCTCATCTAAATAAGCTTTTGCTTTGTCATAAAATTGGAATTTTTCTTCACATTGCTGTACACCTGCCATGACCGATGCACGTACATCGGATTCAGATGCTGTACCAAAAATGTCAGCAAATTCGTCAGCCGCATTGGCTTTCATTTGCGTTTGCACCATTTTTTCTACATCTGGGTGGCGGTCACAATCTGGCTTGGTCGGTTCTGCACGTAAAAATGAATACTGCATCCCAATGCTTTCATTACCATACAAACGCTCACCAGTACGCAGAAGCTGACCATGAATCATCTCCCCTGTCCCGATAATCAATGTAAGCAGAAGCAAGATCAACACGACTAGAGTCGAAATCCATTCTGTCCAGACATACCTTAACAGCCCGACGATGCCGGATCTGTTTTGTGTATCATTTTGCATGAGTCTTCCTATTTTTTATTTTGGAGCCTAGCGGAGCCAAGCATCCTTTTCCTTATCGGCTCGAGAAGTTCCTTTCCCTGACCTAACTGTTTTATTATTACGTTTAAATTTGCATCAATATTCAAAACATTAAAATGACAATATGTATTTTCTTTTCGGTTTTTTTTGTCAACCCAATCACCTAAAGTGCGCTAGCGATCCCAGAAATAATTACCAATAAGATAAAACACGGCGATGACAATGCCCCAAATCACCCCCAATAAATGAGCTTCGACTAAAACGGGGCTTCCTATTAATTCAGCCGTTCCGGTGTTCCCCACGGTATTTTCCCAGACCAATTTTGCCAAAATCAGCAAGAGAACAAAGGCTGCAAAATTTCGCTCCCGCTTATACATTAAATGTACGCAAGCGACCGCAACATAGGCGCCATGCAAGACACCAGATAATCCTGCATAGGCTTCAATATCGGGAAGGAAAAAATAGAAACTTAGACTGATTAAAGGGGATAAAATCAATAAGATGGCAACAAAGTGCCATATTGAAACTCTTGGAAAAATAAACGGTAAGCAGATAAAGGCCAACATATTTAAAGCAAAATGAATCCAACCAACATGAACCCAATGGGCCGTCCATAAGCGCCAAAAATCATGAAATAAATCATCTTGCCAGTAGATAAAATAGTCTTTAAATACCTGTAGCGAGGCACAGATCGAAACGAATACGGCAAGAAAGACAATTTTCGGAATTAAAAATTGTGTTTTCATTTTCGCTCCTCCTGTACCTCACATTTGGACTACATGCTTTATTAATTTGTTGCAGCACCACTCGTTTCTGTAGCACCACTGGTTTCAGCATCGCCACTAAACAAATCATCGAGTTCTGAACTATTGGCACTTTCATCCCAGAAATGTTCCATACCATCATCGCCGGTACGAACGCCTGTATGTTCAGTCCAATAGCGATCTGAAATCCCTTTCACCATGCTTTCAGCCATACTGTCGATAAGCTTAAATTGCGGGTTAACAGGTTTTTCATCGCTACGTGCCTGTGCAAAAGTACGTAAGGCATCACGGATTTTCGCATCATCGCCACTGGCTTGTGCAGCAACTGCATATAACGCATGTGACAGTCTTACGCCTTTTTGCTCACCAATTTGCGCCGATTGTTTTAAGGTTTGGTATGGATCAGGTTTTCCATCTCCTGCACCCGGCAATAACGTCCAGATCACAGCGCGGGTTGCATTTGGTGCGCCCCAGAATTTTTCATTATTCAGACACACCATACCGCGTTCAACGATCGCAGCAATGTCTTTAGGAACGTTTACCGCCCCACCTGAGTTAATATCATTGGTCATGGCCTGTAAGCCACTTAACATTCCCAACATATACACTGTTTGGTCAATGTCGCTGTTCATTTTTGGACAGCCTTCACCTAGACTTTTCTTATACTTCTTTTCAAAACGATCTTGAAATAATTGATAGCCGGTATATTGACGCTGTGCCGCAAGTGCCGCCCAACGCTTTTGCTCAACACGGGCATCCTGTGCTTCGGTCACTTGGTTGGCTTTAGATGCACGTAAATAGCGTAACTCTGCGTCCAAGGCTTTTTGTTCTGCACAAATCCCTGCTGCTGAATACATCAACACAGCCACACGTGTTGGGTCTGCGCCCATATCTTTGGTCGCCATAATTGCTGGAGTTAATGAATTACCTGAATTACACACCATTTCAGCATCTTCCATGGCTAAAATGGGGGGCACAATATGTTTTTCAGTAAATCCGAGTGCGACATTAGCACCGGTTTTTACAACCTGCGAACAACCCGCGAATAATGTACTTGTTATTGCTACAACTGCCACACCCTGGCATATTTTTTGGACGCTCGACATTTTCCTGTCCTCTATAATTGTGTTTATGTCCATCACGACAAACATATCAGAAGCAAAAAATGAATAAAAGAGTATTTGCTCTAATTTGAACGACACACTGTGCCATGAATCACGCTGAATGCAATTGACTGATTTTTCACAAAGACTAAATTTTAGGCAAAAAAAAGTAGCATAGCGACGGTTCGGCACATGCTACTTATTAACTGTGAAAGCGTTTGCTGCTTATTTTTGAGTTAACTGTTCCTTCAGCACTGTTCCTAGTCGTCCTATAACAATTGCTAACACAATCGCTATTACCAGAAACATCCAAGTTGGCATCATCATGATGATTTCCTTTAACGGCTGTTGGTAAGGCTAATATATAGACAGAGAATCACCGCACAGCTTAAAATTGTCAGACAATTTAAATATTTTGCCAATAAAATCCAATCCTGTCAGACAAGATTATTTTACCTACAAAATAAGATAATGAATTATTTGCATTTTATTGAATTTAAAAAATAAGGCTGTCTAACAATTAGATCATTTTGGCCAATACTTTGAGTGATTTCCACTGTTTCAATGACAATTGATCGCGCCAAATAATCACCGGTTTTGCACGCGCATGCATAAAGTACACCACAATATACATTTGATGATCCAAAATATGGCTAATTTGAACACGTTGTACTGGGCGGTTCAGTCGTTGCAAAGACCAATCAGTTCCATCCAAATATTCTAGACTGGTGACGTGTAAATGCTTACGGAAAAACAGAACATAAACCACTAGCCCGATGAGAAAAAATATCCCCCAAAGCATGGGTGTTAGTAACTGATAAAGCAGCGTCATCAATACCGCAAAAATAAAAAACTGAAACGCATGCGATAAAAAACTGCGTTTCAGTTTGAATTGCCGATTATCCATGAACGTAATGTTTTAATTTTTGAATAAACGTTTTTAATTCAGGACGTGGCGGTTCACTAACTTCCATAAACCAATCCAACAAATCTGGATCTTCTGCAGCAACGAGTTCTGCAAACATGTCTTTTTCAGCTGCATCGGCTTGTAAATAGTAATTTTTGACGTAGGGATCAAAATAAACATCAATCTCTTTTAAACCACGACGTGCACGGTAGATCACTTTACGCTCTTCTAAGCTGATTTCATCAGTCATTGTCTTCCCCAATCGTTGAACCCGTCTAGTGTAACTCATCCACCCCATTGAAGTGGAGTGTTTTCAAAGATTGACCGAATCCTTCATCGCAATTCTTGCTTTTGAATGTTCTGCACATTGTAGTCACACGCTGCATCTTATAAGTTGAGACAAAGCCATAAAAATGAATAGGATATTCAAAATGCAATCTGGAGCGATTCGCCCACTCAACAACATGCTGCCACGTCAATTATTTAATGCAGAACATGATGCATTTCGTGAAACAGTACGAAAATTTTATGAAAAAGAAGTTGTGCCCAATATCGAAAAGTATGAAAAACAACAACATGTAGACCGTGACTTATGGAATAAAGCCGGTGCCATGGGCTTGCTTTGCCCGACCATGCCCGAAGCTTATGGCGGCTATGGTGTAGACCGACTCTATAGCATGATTCTGATTGAAGAGCAGGCATATGCCATGGACTCCTCTACCGGCTTTTCACTGCATTCCGACATCGTGGCCAATTATATTCATAACTTTGGCAATGAAGAACAAAAGCTGCATTGGCTGCCGAAAATGGCTTCTGGCGAAACCGTGACTGCCATTGCAATGACCGAACCGGGCACAGGTTCAGACCTACAAGCCGTACGCACAACTGCTACAGAAGATGGTGATGACTATATTATTAATGGGTCAAAAATTTTTATCACCAATGGCTATTTATGTGACATGGCGATTGTGGTCTGTAAGACAGGCAATAGTGAAAAAGGCTCAGCTAATTTATCGCTAATTATCGTCGAGGCAGATCGCGTCGGTTTTAGTAAAGGCAAACCTTTAAACAAAATTGGCATGAAAGGTCAAGATACCTGTGAACTGTTCTTTGACAATGTCCGCGTCCCTAAAAGCAACTTACTCGGCATGCAAGGTATGGGCTTTATGATGCTGATGAAGGAGCTGGCTTGGGAACGTATGTTGGTCGCGATTATTTGCCAAGCCGGTGCAGAAGCAGCCTTTGCTCACACTGTTCAATACACCAAAGAGCGTAAGGCCTTTGGCAAAACGGTATCAAGTTTCCAAAACACCCGTTTTAAATTGGCAGAACTACGTACTGAAATCGATTTTTGTCGAGCTTATTTAGATCGCTGTATGGAACTACAACTTGAGGAACAGCTCGGTATTGACGCTGCTGCGGCTGCTAAATACAAAATTTCAGAAATGTTTTCCAAAGTCGTGGATGAATGTCTGCAGTTGCATGGTGGATATGGCTATATGCTTGAATATCCAATTGCACGGGCTTATATCGACAATCGAGCCAATCGTATTTATGCAGGTACCAATGAAATTATGAAAGAGCTGATTTCCCGCTCTTTATAACAACAAAGCCCATCATCTGATGGGCTTTTTTCATTCTTTCGATATCAACTTAAATCATTCACAAAATCACAGATCAGTGCAGTGACCAATGCGGGTTGCTCTTTATGCGGCATGTGATGAAGCCCTTCCAAAATCTCTAGTTCAGCATCACCTTGTATACCCGAAAAAAGTTTCTGAGCTTGTGCTGTCGTCCCGTATTCATCCAGTTCTCCATGGATGATCAAGCTTGGACACCGTACTTTTCCAACATATTTCTCGAGGTTCCATTGACGAAAACTCGGTGAGAGCCAAGTTTCAGTCCAAGCATCCAAAACCCATTGGGCTTTATCCCCATGATATTTAGCCAAGCGTTCAAGTTGTCCCAGCTGCGCAAACCCTATTTTGGCTTCACGTATACCCGATAATGTCAGTTCTTCCACTTCATACTGTGCTGCTATGGAGATCAGACCTCGACATTGTTCAGTATATTCACTGGCAATCACGACAGACATTCCCCCGCCAACACTATGTCCCATCACGATAAACTGTTGAATAGAATAATGTTGAAGTAGCACCTTAAAGCCCTGCTGTGCTTCGGCATAGACAAAATCCGTACTTAATACATCAGGGTTTGCTGACGAACGACCAAAACCCAATCGATCATAAGCAATGACCTTTCTGCCAGACACAGAAGCCAATTGCGCAGGAAAATCACGCCACAAATCCACACTGCCTAGTGAATCATGCATCAATATAATCGGAGCCAAAGTTGCATCATTATCTGCTGTTTCAGGCTGCCAAGCTTTAATATATAGCTCATAATCATTTAATTTTATAAATTCTGAATGTTCTTGAATATTCACATTAACCCTGTGTACACTTCCTTATTTTCAACATGATATATTTTTCAACAAATAAAGCGCATCAAATAAAACCCTAAAGTCACACATCTAAAGTAAAAAAAAAGGAGCATCATGCTCCTTTTTTATGTAATAGACTTAAGAAACTAATCTGGGTTTAGCAGCCACTTGATCAGACTTTTTTTCAAATTTCAGCACTCCATCTTCAAATGAAGCATGCTTTAATTCTTTACGATCTGCCAAGTAGTTATTGCTGACTTTCCACGGTGCATGTTTACCCTGTTTTGGCATCACATCTGCTGCACGTGCAATATAGCCTGAAGTCAAACTTCCCATTACGGTATCTTCTAACAACTCGGTCGCATCGCCTTGTGGAATCACTTGGTTATAACCATTTTGATCCATATAGTTAATCAATTTACAGATGTATTCAGAAGCAATATCGACTTTTAAAGTCCATGAAGCATTAATATAGCCAATAATCATCGCCATATTGGGTACATCACTGACCATAACACCACGGTACAGCATATGCTTTGAGGTATTTAATGGCTGTCCATCGATTGTGGCACTAATGCCGCCTAAAATTTGAATGTTGAGACCTGTAGCAGAAATTACTACATCTGCATCAAGATGTTTACCTGATTTCAATTGAATGCCATTTTCAGTAAAACTTTCAATTTGATCGGTTTCAACAGATGCACGGCCTTCGCGTAAAATTTTAAACAAATCACCATCTGGCACCACACAAAGGCGCTGATCCCAAGGATTGTAATCTGGGGTAAAGTGTTTCATATCCACTTTACCTTTCAACTGCAACTCAATTGATTTTAATAAAAATTTACGGAGTAATTTAGGTTGCTTTTGTGCAACAGCATAAACAGCCCGCTGTACACCGATATTCCGTGCACGGGTAAGTTTATAAGCAACATCTTCAGGTAATACTTTACGCATCTTGTCATAAATGATGTCAATAGAAGGTACTGAGGCAATATAGGTTGGAGAACGCTGTAGCATGGTCACATGCCCTGCACCGCCTTTTGCCATAGCTGGTACCAGTGTAATCGCTGTTGCTCCACTGCCAATAATCACCACTTTTTTGCCTGCATAATTAAAATTTTCAGGCCAATGTTGTGGATGAATGAAGGTACCTTTAAAGTTTTCCTGCCCTTTAAACTCAGGTTGGAACCCTTGGTCATAATTATAATAACCTGTACAGCCAAAGACGAAATTTGCAACCCAAGTTTGTTGTTTCTTCTTCGCATCTTCAATAACAACAGACCATTTACGAGTTTGTGAGTCGTAATTTGCACTCACAACACGATGTTGAAAATGAATTTTTTCTTTGATTTTATATTCATCAATCACTTCAGATAGGTAGCCTTTAATCGAAGGCCCGTCTGCAAGCACACTAGATTTTTTCCACGGCTTAAAATTAAAGCCAAAAGTTGACATGTCCGAATCAGAACGAATACCCGGATATTTAAATAGATCCCATGTTCCACCGAAACTTTCACGACGTTCAATAATTTCAAATGAACGATTTGGACAATTTTTTGAAAGATGCGCAGCCAAACCTACACCGGAAATCCCTGCACCTACAATGAGAATATCAACTTGTTTTTCCATGTTGTTCTTTTAACCTATCTTAGATTTATATTCATTAAATCACATTTTTGACAATGCACAATGTCAAGTTTAAGCAAAAGGCGTTTTATTTTTATCTTTTAAGGACAAATTGAATTATTGTCTAACAATATACAGCCAATACAAAATTTCAGACATTAAAAAAGGTCGGTTAAAAACCGACCTTTTTTAGAACAACGTACGCTGCTCTTCACGAAATTAGTTAACTTCGCGATCTACTAGCTCAACGTAAGCCATCGGTGCAGCATCACCTGCACGGAAGCCCGCTTTAAGAACACGTAGATAACCGCCGTTACGTTCTTTGTAACGAGGGCCAAGAACGGTAAATAATTTACCAACAGTTGCAGCTGAACGAGTACGAGCAAACGCTAAACGACGGTTTGCTACAGAATCGACTTTAGCTAAAGTGATTAAAGGCTCAGCAACACGACGTAATTCTTTTGCTTTAGGAACAGTAGTTTTAATTAACTCGTGTTCGAACAAAGAATTAGCCATGTTTTGGAACATCGCTTTACGATGACTGCTTGTACGGCCTAATTTCACACCACTATTACGATGACGCATGGTGATAGTCCTACTTAATTAACGGCTACGATAAGCAAAGCGATCGTCCATGCGGAGGCTAGCCGGTGGCCAGTTCTCTAAACGCATGCCCAATTGCAAGCCTTTCGATGCCAGAACATCTTTAATCTCAGTCAACGATTTTTTACCTAAGTTAGGAGTTTTAAGCAACTCAACTTCAGTACGTTGAACAAGATCGCCAATGTAGTAAATATTTTCTGCTTTCAAACAGTTAGCAGAACGAACAGTAAGCTCTAGATCATCTACTGGACGAAGCAAAATCGGATCAACTTCTTCACGAGGCTCTTGAGCAACTGGTGCTTGATCTTTCTGAAGATCAACAAAAATTGCAATTTGTTGTTGCAAGATTGTTGCCGCTTTGCGGATTGCTTCTTCAGGATCAACAGTACCGTTGGTTTCAAGATCAATGATCAATTTATCAAGGTCAGTACGTTGTTCTACACGAGCGTTTTCCACTGTGTAAGACACACGTTTGATTGGGCTGTAAGAAGCATCTAATTGCAAACGACCCACTGGGCGAGTTTCGCCCTCAGGGAAGCGTGAATCAGAAGTCTCATAACCACGACCTTGAGAAACTTTCAGGCGCATTTTTAATGAGCCAGAAGCACTTAAAGTACCGATCAAATGTTCAGGGTTAACCACTTCAACATTGTGTGGTAAACGAAGGTCAGCGGCTGTAACGTCGCCAGGACCTTGTTTTTCCAATGTCAGATAAGCTTCATTTTGATCGAACAGCTTAATAGACAATCCTTTTAGGTTCAGCAAGAGCTCGACGATGTCCTGCTGCAAGCCTTCCAAAGTACTGTACTCGTGCTCGACACCTTCAATCTCTACTTCAACCACGGCTGCGCCAGGTAAAGAAGACAAAAGGATACGACGTAAAGCATTACCAAGAGTATGACCAAAGCCACGCTCTAATGGTTCTAGAATAACTTTTGCCGAGGTCCCGCTTGCCGCTTCGACCTTAATCGCTTGCGGAGTTAGAAACTCATTTGCAGTACGCGTCATTATTGCTACCTCAAGGATTATTTAGAATACAATTCTACAATCAAGCTTTCGTTGATTTCAGCAGGTAAATCAGAGCGATCTGGTGCAGCTTTGAATGTACCTTCCAATTTAGAATGATCAATTTCAATCCAAGATGGAATGCCACGTTGAGTCGCTAACTCAACTGCGTTTTTAATACGCAATTGTTGTTTAGCACCTTCGTGAACCGCAACAACGTCACCAGCTTTAACTTGGATAGACGCGATGTTAACACGACGACCATTTAAAGTGATTGAACGGTGAGATACAAGCTGACGAGCTTCTGCACGTGTAGAACCAAAACCCATGCGATAAACAACGTTATCTAGACGGCTTTCAAGAAGTTTCAACAAGTTTTCACCTGTTGCGCCTTTAACACGAGCAGCTTCTTTGTAGTAGTTACTAAATTGACGCTCTAAAACACCGTACATACGACGTACTTTTTGTTTTTCACGTAATTGTAGTGAGTACTCAGATTGTTTGCCGCCACGAGCGCCACCATGTTGGCCAGGTGCTTTAGCAGCTTTTTTTGTTTTGACGTCAAATGGTTTAACGCCAGATTTTAATTGCAGGTCTGTCCCTTCGCGGCGAGAGAGTTTGCATTTTGGACCAATATAACGAGCCATGAATGTTTCTCCTTACACGCGACGTTTTTTAGGTGGACGGCAACCGTTGTGCGGGATTGGCGTCACATCGGTAATGCTGTTAATTTTATAACCCACTGCACCTAAAGCACGAACCGCAGATTCACGACCTGGACCAGGACCTTTTACAAGGACGTCCAAGTTTTTCAAACCGTAATCTAAAGCAGCTTTACCAGCAACCTCAGCAGCTACCTGAGCAGCAAACGGAGTTGATTTACGTGATCCACGGAAGCCTTGTCCACCAGAGGTAGCCCAAGCCAGTGCATTACCTTGACGATCGGTAATAGTCACAATGGTGTTATTAAAAGAAGCGTGAATGTGTGCAACACCTTCAGAGACGGTACGAGTGACCTTCTTGCGTGTGCGAGTATCTTTAGCCATCTTTTAGCTTCCAGAAATCTTATTTCTTAATAGGTTTGCGCGGACCTTTACGGGTACGTGCGTTAGTTTTGGTGCGTTGACCACGGACAGGCAAGCTGCGACGATGACGAAGACCGCGGTAGCAGCCTAAATCCATTAAACGTTTAATGTTCATGGAAATTTCGCGACGTAAATCACCTTCGGTAGGAACCTTAGTAACTTCTGCACGAATCGCATCAAGCTGAGCGTCATCTAATTCACGAATTTTAGTTGTTGGTGCAATACCAGCAGCAGCTAAGATAGCTTTTGCAGTGTGGCGACCAATACCAAAAATGTACGTTAGAGAGATAACAGCATGCTTGTTATCCGGAATGTTTACACCGGCAATACGAGCCATTCAATTTTCTCCAAAAAGGCAGTTAAGATAATCAACCGCCCGACAAAATCTTTGAGGGGCGGATAATAACCTAATTAGCCTACTGAAATCAACAGGTCTTGATCAGATTAACCTTGACGCTGCTTATGACGAGGTTCTGCGCTGCAAATTACGCGAATAACCCCATTACGACGGATAACTTTACAGCTACCACAAATTTTCTTTACAGAAGCTTGAACTTTCATAATGAAACCTCTAAGTGCGCTTATCCTTTCGGATGAGCAGTCGTTTTACGCATTAACGATTGATTGTCATATTGATGCGATGTGAGATGAGCTTGAAGCTGAGCCATAAAGTCCATCACCACCACCACTACGATCAGTAAAGACGTACCACCTAAGCTAAATGGAATACCAAATGAACTTTGTAGAATCATCGGCATTAAACAGATGATTGTGATATAAACCGCGCCAATAAAAGTCAAACGATTCAAAATATGATCTAAATAGCGTGCAGTTTGCTCACCAGGACGAATACCCGGTACATAAGCACCACTACGTTTTAAATTCTCTGACACTTCTTTCGGGCTAAATACTAGCGCAGTATAGAAGTAACAGAAGAAGATAATTAATGCGCCAAATAGCACCAAATACATCGGTTGACCCGGCGACAATACGAGTGCCAAATCTTGTAGGCCACGTTTAATCACGCCAGCATTTGGATCTGCGCTGCCTACCCATTGCCCTAAGCTCGCTGGGAACAATAGCAATGAACTAGCAAAAATTGCAGGAATCACACCCGCCATATTAATTTTTAATGGCAAATGTGTTTGCTGGGCAGTAAATACACGACGACCTTGTTGTTTTTGAGCATAGTTTACCGGAATACGACGCTGCGCCTTCTCAATAAACACAATTGCTGCTAACACTGCAACAGACAGCAATGCAAAAATTGCAAGACCAATTAAACTTGATTGGCCATTATCTACTGAGGTTAAAGATTGCAGAACCAAGTTCGGCAAACCAGCAACAATACCAGCGAAGATGATCATGGAAATACCATTCCCTACTCCACGCTCTGTAATTTGCTCACCTAACCACATCAGGAACATTGTACCTGCAACTAAAGAAGTTACAGCAGGAACGTAAAAAGCAAGTCCACTAGTCAAAGTAATATTTTGACTAATCAGACCTGCGCACATCCCAACAGCTTGCACAAGTGCAAGAAACAATGTGCCTTGTCGCGTATATTGATTGATCTTACGCTTACCTTGTTCGCCTTCTTTCTTTAAAGCTTCCAGCGAAGGAACAACCGTAGACATTAACTGCACAATAATCGATGCAGAGATATACGGCATAATCCCAAGAGCAAGAATTGACATACGCTCTAATGCACCACCTGAGAACATGTTAAACAAACCAAGGATCGTACCTTGGTTTGCATTAAACAGATTCTCTAGTGCGGCATTGTTAATGCCCGGTACTGGAATATGTGCTCCCAGTCGAAAAACCAACAACGCCCCGATGAGGAACATCATACGGCGGATAATTTCACGATATTTCACATGAAAAGGCTGGCCTTTCATCATGTTAACATGACCTGTCGAACTAGGAGTCATAGACACTGGGGATTACTCCTCGACTTTACCGCCAGCAGCTTCAACAGCAGCTTTAGCGCCTTTAGTCAATGCAACACCTTGAACAGTGAACGCACGAGTAATTTCACCAGAAAGTACGATACGTGCACGTAACATATCTTTACGTACAACATTAGCAGCTTTTAAAGTTTCAAGAGACACGATGTCGCCTTCAACTTTAGCAAGTTCTGATAAACGTACTTCAGCAGTTTTCAAAGCCATTTGGCTAGTGAAACCGAATTTAGGTAAACGACGATATAACGCAGTTTGACCACCTTCGAAACCAGGACGTGTACCACCGCTCTTACGTGAGTTTTGACCTTTGACGCCACGGCCACCAGTCTTACCAACGCCAGAACCGATACCACGGCCTAAACGTAGGTTGTCACGCTTAGCACCTTCTGCAGGTGCAATTGTATTTAAACGCAGAGTCATGGCTTATTCCTCTACACTAACCATATAGTAAACTTGGTTGATCATACCACGGTTAGAAGGCGTATCTTGCACTTCAACTGTATGACCAATACGACGCAGACCTAAACCTTTAAGGCTAAGCTTGTGATTTTTCAAGCGATGCGATGAAGATTTAGTCTGGGTAACTTTAATCGTTTTCATGATTGATTACCCTTGAATTTGTGCTACTGATAAACCACGTTTCGCAGCAACTTTCTCAGGAGAAGTCATATCACGCAAACCGTTAAAAGTTGCGTTTACTACGTTAGCAGCGTTAGTAGAACCATAACACTTAGTTAATACGTTACGTACACCTACAGCTTCTAAAACTGCACGCATAGCGCCACCAGCAATTACACCAGTACCTTCAGAAGCAGGTTGCATGTAAACGCGGCTTGCACCGTGACGAGCATTGATAGGGTGCTGAACAGTACCGTCAACAAGGTCAACAGTAATCATGTTGCGACGAGCAGCTTCAAGTGCTTTAGAAATAGCAGCTGGAACTTCACGTGCTTTACCACGACCAAAACCTACGCGACCATTACCATCACCCACAACAGTTAATGCTGTGAAAGAGAAGATACGACCACCCTTAACAACTTTGGCTACACGATCAACGGCAACCAGCTTTTCAACAAGACCTTCGTTTTGTTCAACTTTAGCCATGATTAGAACTCCAAGCCGTTTTCACGAGCAGCATCAGCCAAGGCTTTGATACGACCATGATATTTGAAACCAGAACGGTCAAATGCAACTTTAGTTACACCAGCCGCTTTAGCACGTTCTGCAATTAAAGCACCAACTTTCTGAGCCGATTCAACGTTACCAGTAGTACCAGCACGTAGAGTAGCGTCTAAAGTAGAAGCTTGCGCTAATACTTTGCCACCATCTGCAGAGATAACTTGAGCATAGATGTGACGCGGAGTGCGGTTTACACACAAACGAGTCGCACCCAATGCACGGATGTGCAAGCGTGTGCTTTTCGCACGACGCAAACGGGATTGTTTCTTTTCGTTCATAAGAACCTCGCGCCTTATTTCTTCTTAGCTTCTTTACGAAGTACAACTTCGTCAGAATAACGAACACCTTTACCTTTATAAGGCTCTGGCGGACGGTAACCACGGATTTCTGCAGCAACTTGACCTAATTTAGCTTTATCAGCTGATTTAAGTACAATTTCAGTTGCAGTAGGAGTTTCTGCAGTTACACCTTCAGGAAGGTTGTAGTCGATCGGGTGAGAGAAACCAAGGTTAAGGTTAACAATGTTACCTTTAACCGCAGCTTTATAACCAACACCGATAAGCTGTAACTTACGTTCGAAACCTTCGTTAACACCTTTTACAAGGTTGTTAAGCACAGCGCGAGCAGTACCAGCCTGCATCCAAGCATCTTTAGATTCAGCTTTAGGAGCAATAACTAGAGTACCGTCTTCCTGTTTTAGCTCGACCAGCGCATGCAGGTTGAAAGACAATGTACCTTTGCTGCCTTTCACTTCGACCTGCCGGCCGTTCTGAGTAACTGTAACACCGTTAGGTACAGTTACTGGGGCTTTAGCCACACGAGACATGAGGAATCACCTATTAAGAAACAAAAGCAATAACTTCACCACCGATACCTGCAGCACGTGCAGCGCGATCAGTCATGATGCCTTTGCTTGTAGAAACAATTGCAATACCTAAACCTTGCTTAACGCTAGGAAGTGCATCTTTACCGCGATATTGACGTAGACCAGGACGGCTTACGCGTTTCACAGTATCGATAACTGGTTTGCCTTCGAAATATTTTAAAGTAATCGTTAAAGTCGCTTTGCCTTCATTGTCAGCAACAGCTACATCAGCGATATAACCTTCTTGTTGAAGTACGTTAGCAATCGCAACTTTCAACTTTGAGTTTGGCATAGAAACAGTTTGTTTCTTTGCCATTTGTGCGTTACGAACACGTGTTAGCATGTCGGCAACGGTATCTTGCATACTCATTTATAGTGCTCCTTACCAGCTTGCCTTAACAACGCCCGGTACATCACCTTGCATTACTGTTTCACGTAATTTGTTACGGCTTAAACCGAACTTACGGAAGTAACCATGAGGACGACCAGTTAAACCACAACGGTTACGTAGACGTACTGGAGACGCATTACGTGGTAATGCTTGAAATTTCATCATCGCTTCGAAACGTTCTTCGTCTGATGCATTTACGTTTGCGATAATTGCTTTTAATTCAGCACGTTTGGCAGCGTATTTAGCAACAGTAGCTTCGCGTTTCAATTCGCGATTAATCATACCTTTCTTAGCCATATCGACCTCTTATTTGAACGGGAAGCCGAATGCACGCATAAGCGCACGGCCTTCGTCATCGGTGCGAGCAGTCGTAGTGATGGTAATGTCCATACCACGAATACGATCAATCTTATCAAAATCGATTTCAGGGAACATGATTTGTTCCTTAAGACCCATTGAGTAGTTACCACGACCATCAAATGATTTCGCAGAGAAACCACGGAAGTCACGGATACGAGGGATCGCGATAGAGATCAAACGGTCTAAGAATTCGTACATACGTTCGCCACGTAAAGTAACTTTACAGCCAATCGGCCAACCATCACGGATTTTGAAACCAGCGATAGATTTACGAGCTAAAGTAAGTACTGGTTTTTGACCAGCAATTGCTTGCATATCAGAAAGAGCGCCATCTAACAATTTCTTGTCAGCTGATGCAGCACCAACACCCATGTTGATGGTAATTTTTGTAATGCGAGGGATATCCATCACATTCTTAACGCCCAATGTTTCTTTTAATTGAGCCTTAAGTTCGTCGTTGTAACGCGTTTTAAGTCTGGCCATTGCCTAGTCAACCTATTACTTCGCTACCGCCACTGATTCACCATTAGATTTGAATACGCGAGTTTTCACGCCTTCAATCACTTGGTAACCAACACGGTCAGCCTTTTGGGTTGTAGCATTAAAAATTGCCACGTTAGAGATATGAAGCTCAGCTTCTTGAGTTACGATGCCGCCTTCAGCGCCAGTAGCTCGGTTAGGCTTTTGATGCTTCGTTACCAAGTTAAGGCCTTCAACCTTAACACGGTCATTTGAAACAGACAAAACAGTACCTTGTTTGCCTTTTTCTTTACCTGCGATCACAATTACTTGATCGCCCTTTTTAATCTTAGCCATGAGTGCCTCTTATAGAACTTCAGGAGCCAATGAAATAATTTTCATGAACTGTTCAGTACGAAGTTCACGAGTCACTGGTCCGAAAATACGAGTTGCAATCGGCGCTTTGTTGTTGTTCAAAATAACAGCTGCGTTATCGTCGAAACGAATAACTGAACCATCTGCACGACGGATGCCGAATTTTGTACGTACAACTACAGCATTCATCACGTCACCTTTTTTAACACGTGCGCGTGGAATAGCTTCTTTTACAGTAACTTTAATAATGTCGCCAACAGAAGCATAACGACGATGTGAACCACCAAGTACTTTAATACATTGTACGCGGCGAGCACCACTGTTGTCTGCTACGTCGAGCATACTTTCGGTTTGAATCATTGCCCTACTCCAAAACCGAGCATCACCGGTCGCAATTTCGAAAGGCTCAAAGAGTACTCGAAATTGACCGATGATGCAAGAACGTTTAATTACTCAGCAGCAGCTTCAACAACTTCAACTAAAGTCCAAGACTTAGTTTTAGACATTGGGCGGCTTTCTTTGATGCTTACTACGTCGCCAACTTTAGCAACATTGTTTTCATCATGAGCGTGTAATTTAGTTGAACGGCGGATTAATTTGCCATACAACGGGTGTTGAACGCGGCGTTCGATAAGAACAACGATAGACTTGTCCATCTTGTCGCTAACTACTTTACCGGTTAACGTGCGAACTGTTTGTTCACTCATTGTCCGTTCCCCTGTTTTTCGGTAAGGAGGGTCTTAATACGAGCAATTGTCTTACGAGTAAGCGCAACTTCGTGCGATTTACCCAATTGACCAGTTGCTTTCGCCATACGAAGACGGAATTGGTTAAGCTGTTGCTCATCAAGCAAAGCTGTCAACTCTTCTACCGACTTTTCACGTAGATCATTAGTTTTCATTACATTACCGTCCGAGTCACGATAGTGGTTTTAAACGGAAGTTTTGCAGCAGCAAGCGTAAACGCTTCGCGAGCAAGTTCTTCGTTAACACCATCAATTTCGTACAAGACTTTACCTGGTTTGATTTGGCAAACCCAGTATTCCACAGAACCTTTACCTTTACCCATACGAACTTCTAATGGTTTTTCAGTAATTGGTTTGTCTGGGAAAACACGGATAAAGATCTTACCACCACGTTTAATACGACGGCTGATTGTACGACGCGCTGCTTCAATTTGACGTGCTGTCATTTGACCACGTTCAACTGATTTAAGTGCAATAGTACCAAAAGATACTGAGCTACCGCGATGTGCTAGACCAGTGTTACGGCCTTTTTGCACTTTACGGAATTTAGTACGTTTAGGTTGTAACATGGATTATTCTCCTTTTTCAGCAGAACGATCATTGCGACGACCACGACGCTCTTGACCTTCACCACGACCACGGCCACGTTTAGCTGGACGTTCTTCAGCTGGAGCTGGGTTCATGACTTGTTTCATGCCGCCCAAGATCTCACCACGGAAGATCCATACTTTAACGCCGATCGTACCGTAAGTAGTCTCAGCACGCATAGTAGCATAGTCGATGTCAGCACGAAGAGTATGAAGAGGTACACGACCTTCACGATACCATTCAGTACGCGCAATCTCAGCACCACCTAGACGGCCTGAAACTTCCACTTTGATACCTTTAGCACCAGCACGCATAGAGTTTTGAACCGCACGCTTCATAGCACGACGGAACATTACACGTTTTTCTAATTGAGAAGCGATTGCTTCAGCAACTAAACGAGCGTCTAAATCTGGGCGATCGATTTCGTTGATACTTACTTGCGCAGGAACACCCATAATGGCTGTTAATTCGCGTTGTAATTTCTCAATGTCTTCGCCTTTTTTACCGATCACGATACCAGGACGTGCAGTGCTAATAGTTACTTTAGCTGCGCCTGTAGGGCGTTCGATAAGAATATTGCTCACCATCGCATTCTTAAGTTTTTTAGTTAAAAACTCACGAACTTGAAGATCTTTTAGCAAATATTCAGCATATTGTTTCGGATTCGCATACCAGTTAGCGTTATGACGTTTCACAACACCTAGGCGGATACCGATTGGATGAACCTTCTGACCCATATCAAACCCCTACCTTAACGGTAATGTGACAAGTACGCTTAGTAATACGATCTGCACGGCCTTTAGCACGTGGCAAAATACGTTTCAGGCTCATGCCTTCATCAACGTAGATCGTAGAAACTTTAAGGTCGTCTACATCTAAACTGTTATTGTGTTCAGCGTTTGCAATCGCAGATTCCAATGCTTTTTTAACTAAAACTGCAGCTTTTTTGTTGCTGAAGTTTAAGATATTTAAAGCATGCGCAACAGATTTGCCGCGAATTAGGTCTGCAACCAAACGTGCTTTTTGTGCCGAGATAGCGGCACCGCGTAATTTAGCAGTTACTTCCATCATAGCACCTATTAACGTTTAGACTTCTTGTCAACACCGTGACCACGATAGGTACGAGTTGGCGCGAATTCACCTAATTTATGACCAACCATATGCTCAGATACAATCACTGGAACATGGTTACGGCCATTGTGTACAGAAATTGTTAGACCAACAAAATCCGGTAAGATCATCGAACGACGCGACCAAGTTTTGATCGGCTTACGGTTATTAGCCGCGATAGCCGCTTCAACCTTAGCGAACAAGTGCGCATCGACGAATGGGCCTTTTTTCAGAGAACGAGGCATTGTCAGATTCCTTTACTTGTTACTTAACGCGACGGTCGCGAATGATCATCTTAGTCGTACGCTTGTTGGTACGTGTTTTGTACCCTTTAGCTTTTTGACCCCATGGACTTACAGGTTGAATACCTTTGTTACGTCCTTCACCACCACCATGTGGATGGTCTACTGGGTTCATCGCCATACCACGTACGGTAGGACGAACGCCACGCCAGCGTGATGCACCTGCTTTACCAAGTGAACGAAGGTTGCTTTCTGAGTTAGAAACTTCACCTAACACAGCACGGCATTCAACGTGTACTTTACGCATTTCGCCTGAACGAAGACGAATGATAGCGTAAGAACCGTCACGACCCAACAATTGAGCAGATGTACCAGCAGAACGTACTAATTGTGCGCCTTTACCGATTTTAAGCTCGATGTTGTGAAGAGTAGAACCGATAGGCATGTTGCGAAGTGGTAAGCAGTTACCTGGACGGATTGGAGCATCGTTACCAGATTGAACTTGATCACCAGCGCGAAGGCCTTTAGGTGCAATAATATAGCGACGTTCACCGTCAGCATATTTCAATAAAGCAATATGAGCTGTACGGTTTGGATCGTATTCAATACGCTCAACTACAGCAGGGATGCTGTCTTTGTTACGTTTGAAGTCTACGATACGGTAGTGCTGTTTATGACCACCACCAACGTGACGAGTTGTAATGTGACCGTTGTTATTACGACCGCCAGTACGTTTTTTAGCTTCAACCAACGGAGCATATGGCGCGCCTTTGTGAAGGTGGTTATGAACCACTTTCTCTACAAAGCGACGTCCTGGAGACGTTGGCTTACATTTTTGAATCGGCATAATTTTCGTCCTTATTCCGCTGCGTTTTCAGCGGTATCGCCCAAGTCAGCCATTTCAACATCTTGGCCAGCTTTCAGGGTGACGTATGCTTTTTTAACATCAGAACGACGTCCTAATGTTTTACCAAAGCGTTTAGTCTTACCTTTAGTGATCGTTGTGTTAACTTTAACAACTTGAACACCAAATAGTTGCTCAACAGCTTTTTTGATTTCAAGTTTGTTTGCATCTAGTGCAACTTTGAACACTTGAACACCAGCAGTTTCGCCTAAAACTTGTGCTTTTTCTGAGAATACAGGTCCTTGTAGGACTTGATAGATACGTTCGTTGTTCATCCGAGTTCTACCTCAATTTTCTTAGCAGCAGCAACAGACATAACAACTTTATCGAACGCGATCAAGCTAACAGGATCGATTGCAGCAGCATCAACCACATCAACGTGTGGAATGTTGCGAGCAGCAAGATACAAGTTCTCATCAACAGCATCTGTAACGATTAATGCACGAGGTGCATTCAAGTCGTTAAGTTTTGCAAGCAATTCTTTAGTTTTTGGAGCTGCAACAGCAATCTCTTCAACTAAAACAAGGCGATCTTGACGAACAAGCTCAGCCAGGATGCATTGCATAGCACCGCGATACATTTTACGGTTTACTTTTTGAGACCAGTCTTGTGGACGAGCAGCAAAAGTTTTACCACCGCCAACCCAGATTGGGCTACGAATAGAACCAGCACGAGCGCGGCCAGTACCTTTTTGACGGAAAGGTTTTTTACCACCGCCAGAAACGTCAGCACGTGATTTTTGCGCTTTAGAACCTTGACGACCACCAGCTAAGTAAGCTGTAACAACTTGGTGTACAAGAGCTTCGTTAAAATCACGACCAAACGCAACTTCAGATAACTCAACAGCAGAGCCGGAAACAGTATTTAAATTCACGTTATTTCCCCTCAGGCCTTGATAGTAGGACGAACAGTAACGTCGCCACCAGTAGCACCAGGAACCGCGCCTTTAACAACTAGAACTGAACGTTCTGCGTCGATAGCAACGATTTCAAGACCCTGTGTAGTTACACGTTCAGCACCTAAGTGACCAGGCATTTTTTTGCCTTTGAACACGCGACCAGGAGTCTGGTTTTGACCTGTAGAACCGATAACACGGTGAGATACAGAGTTACCATGTGTAGCGTCTTGAGTACGGAAGTTCCAACGCTTAACACCACCTTGGAAACCTTTACCTTTAGATGTACCAGTAACGTCAACAATTTGACCCACTGTGAACACATCTACACCAATAGTTCCGCCAACTTCACGACCTTCAAGATCAGCTTCTGTAGCGCGGAATTCTTGAACTAGACGACCAGCAGCAACACCAGCTTTCGCAAAGTGACCTTTCTGAGCGTTAGTTACGCGAGATTCGCGACGTTCACCAGTAGTGATTTGAATCGCTTGATAACCATCAGTTTCAAGCGTTTTGATTTGTGTGATGCGGTTAGGATCAACCTCAATCACTGTTACAGGTACAGAAACACCAGCATCTGTAAAGATACGTGTCATACCGCACTTGCGACCGACTAAACCAATAGCCATGTGCATAAACCTCTAAAAAAGCGGCCTAATTAACTTAGAGCGTTAATTAACCGAAAGCCTTAACCCAAAGCGATCTGAACATCAACACCAGCTGCAAGATCTAACTTCATCAATGCATCAACAGTTTTATCTGTAGGTTGAACGATGTCGATCAAACGTTTGTAAGTGCGGATCTCGTATTGGTCACGCGCATCTTTGTTAACGTGTGGTGATGTTAAAACGTTAAAACGTTCGATACGTGTAGGCATCGGGATTGGACCACAAACTTGTGCACCAGTACGTTTTGCTGTTTCTACGATTTCTTGAGCTGATTGATCAATTAAACGGTGATCAAAAGACTTAAGACGGATACGAATTCTCTGGTTAGACATACCAGTTAACTCCAAGCCAAATATATAAAGAATCACCCTTGACGCATCTCACCCCACTTTAAAAGAGGCAAGTGTCAAGAGCAGTGAAATATCACTAAGGTCACGATCGATGCCGTGACTGTCACGATGTTAACTACTTTATTCGTAGCTAACCCCCTTCATCAAAGGGTCGCCCATTATAGCTATTGTTTAATGCATAAGCAAATCCCTTTTGCTGTTTTTCTTATATTTTTCATTTTTTATGCAAGATCAATTGCTTAACTTTTAATCAATAGGCATTTTTTCTTAACACATACTCTATTGCTTGGTTTAGTATTTGATTTCCCTCAATAAATTTGTTTTTTGCGCTTTTCCGTAAATCATGTACTGGCTGTACATGTGTTCCTGAAAAATATGCCACTTCTTCATCATTTTCCAAAAATAAATCGAGTACTTCAGGAGTAATTTCAGGATGAAATTGGAAGCCCAAAACATTTTGTCCGATTTGATACATTTGATTACGACATGCATCATTTTCCGCCAGTAATACCGCTCCTTTGGGAATTTCAAATGTTTCACTGTGCCACTGCATGACTTTAAACTCTTCAGGTAGTTTGAAACAGTCATGCGGTACGTTATCGACCTTACGGATGGTCGTCCACCCCAATTCTTGTTGTACATTTCGACTCACCGCACCACCCAAAGCATTAGCAATCAATTGCCCACCTAAACAAAGCCCGATTGCGGGTTTACCGAGGGCTAAATAGCGTCGCAGCCAACGCTTTTCTATTTTTAACCATGGGAAATTGGCCTCATCATTTACGCTCATGGTTCCACCCATAATGATAAGTAAATCGACATCTTCAACATGCGGCAAAGCCTCGAGATCTAAGGCTTGATCGACAGGTAATGCAAAGAATTCTGTGGCCGTAATTTTGGCCTGATGCTGTTTTAAAAATTCATAACAACTGCCGAACCCTTCGCCAGCAATATGCTGAAAATAATGTACTTTTAAATGCGACTTCATGCGCTAAACCTATTGTTGTTGCTCTGATATCGGTTTTGCAAGAATGAAGCCAACTTTGCTTTTCACTTAATTTTCTATACAAAAGCATCGTAAATCCATGCTTTTTAGTCGTATTCTTTTGAACATTCATTATTATTTTGATCATTTCAGAGCGCCACGTGAAAAAGAATCCTCAAACTGAACTCATTCATGCACCAAGAAAGGCACCGCAATACATCAATAGTGTTCAACCTCCCCTGTTTCGTGCATCCACTATAATTTTCGAAAATACAGATGCGCTATTTAATCGCCATTGGACTGATGATTATGACTATAGCTATGGCACACATGGTACCCCCACGACATTTACCCTAGGCGATCAGATTGCTCAGATTGAAGGTGGCTTGTATCACTTACTCGCACCAAGCGGTTTGTCTGCAATTAATTTGGTCAATTCATGTTTTTTAAGTCAAGGGGATGAAGTGTGGGTCGCAGATAATATCTATGGCCCAAATATGGAACATCTGCGTAACCTAGAAACCCGCTATGGCATCGTGGTCAAGGTTTATAACCCGATTGATGTCGATTCATTTAGCCCTTCAGCGCAAGCCAAGCTTATCTGGTTAGAAGCGGCGGGTTCTGTCACTTTAGAGTTTCCAGATTTAGTCGGCTTGGTCAAAAAAGCTCAAGCGCAGAACATTCTCACTGCGCTGGACAATACGTGGGGCGCAGGACTTGCCTTTAATGCTTTTGATTTTAGTGCTGAGCACCTGGGTGTCGATATCAGTGTGCATGCCTTGACCAAATACCCAAGTGGCGGCGGGGATATTTTGATGGGTTCGGTAATTACACGAGATAAAAAGCTTCATCACAAACTGTTTCGTGCGCACGCCATTCAAGGCATTAGTATCTCTGGTGATGACGCCGCGCAAGTACAACGCAGTCTGGCTTCTATGCGCCTGCGCTATGAACACCAGTCACAAAGTGCTTTAACTTTATTAAATTGGCTAAAACAGCAACCAACCTTTGTACAGGTTTTACATCCTGCTGATGAAGCTTCCGCAGGACATCAGTATTGGAAAGAAATTTGTACAGAACAACACAGTGCCGGCTTGGTCAGCGTGGTATTTAATGAAAAATATAGGTTGCAAGATGTACGCCGCTTTTGCGATGCGCTGAAACTATTTAAGCTCGGTTTTAGCTGGGGTGGTCCAGTCAGTTTAGTCATGCTATATAACTTAAAAGATATGCGTATACTCGAACATTCACACATTCAAGCTGGCTTACTTGTTCGCTTTTGTATAGGACTAGAACATCCTGCAGATTTAATACAAGATATAGAAAACGCACTACAACATTTAAATAAACAGCAACTCGAATAAATACAGGAACATCTATGGGTACACCAATAATTATTGGCAAAAAAACACAAGACACCACACAGGATGTGGTGCTTCATTCACAATTTGCAAACCGCCATGGTTTGATTGCTGGGGCCACAGGTACTGGTAAGACGGTGACGTTGAAGGTGTTGGCAGAAAGTTTTTCTCGGCTGGGTGTACCTGTATTTTTAGCTGATGCCAAAGGGGATGTTTCTAGCCTTGCCAAAGCAGGTGAAAGCAATCCTAAGTTTGACGAACGAATTAAAAGTTTAAATATCGAGAGCATTCCTTTTGCTGCCTCCCCAGTGGTGTTTTGGGATTTGTTCGGTGAACAAGGACATCCCATTCGCACCACCATTTCTGAAATTGGCCCACTGCTCCTTGCCCGAATTCTCAACTTAAATGACACGCAAGAAGGTGTGTTATCTGCGGTCTTTCGTATTGCCGATGATCAGGGCTTATTGCTCATCGACTTTAAAGACTTAAAAGCCATGATCAGCTACGTCAGTGAACATGCAGCAGAATTTAAAAATGAATATGGCAATTTATCACCTGCAAGCTTAGGTGCAATTCAACGTAATTTGCTCGCATTGGCAGATCAAGGTGGTGACAAGTTTTTTGGTGAGCCTGCGCTCAATATCATGGATTTCATTCAAACGGATGAGCAAGGTCGTGGCAACATCAACCTGCTCGCAGCCGACAAGTTAATGAATACCCCTAAGCTCTATGCGACTTTCTTACTTTGGATGCTGTCAGAACTATTTGAACAATTGCCCGAAGTTGGAGATATGGATAAACCCAAACTGGTGTTCTTCTTCGATGAAGCGCATTTATTATTTGATAATGCCAGCCCTGCTTTACAAGAAAAGATTGAACAAGTGGTTCGTCTGATTCGCTCTAAAGGGGTCGGCATTTACTTTGTAACGCAAAATCCACTTGACTTACCTGAAAGTGTTTTAGGCCAACTGGGTAACCGCGTTCAGCATGCGCTACGTGCATTTACCCAGAAAGATCAGAAAGCTGTTAAGACGGCAGCAGATACTTTCCGAGCCAATCCTGCGTTTAAAGTCGATCAAGTAATTACGGAACTGGCTGTAGGTGAAGCATTAATTAGCTGTTTAGATGAACAAGGCACACCACAAATCGTTGAACGTGCTTGGGTGATGCCACCCTACTCTTCATTTAGCCCAATTGCTGTAGAAGAACGCAAAGCACTCATGGCAAATAGCGTTGTTGCAGGTGTGTATGACACCGAAGCAGACCGTGAAAGTGCCTATGAACTTTTACAAAATAAAGTGGCGGAGCGCCAACAACAAGCCGTCCAAGCGGAACAAGATAAAATAGAAGCCAAAGAACAAGAAGCATTGGCCAAACAACAAGCAAAAGAAGCAGATGCACTCGCCAAACAGCAAGCACGTGAACAAGAACGCCTTGCGCGCGAACAACAAAAAGAAGCTGAGCGTTCAGCCAAACAACGTGAAAAACTGATTCAAGACACGGTAGGAACTTTTGCAAAAAGTGCGGCACGCAGCTTGGGTGGGTCGACAGGTCAGAAAATCGTACGCGGTTTGCTAGGTTCACTGTTTGGTAAAAAATAATTCGCCATTACGATTATCTATGCTGAATTTATGGGATATTTTAATATCCCATATTTTTTTTATGGTTTTATAGATAAGACGTATTGCAAATGCATTTTTAAATATGTATTTTAAATACATCTTATAACTCTCATAGAAGTTTCAACATGACTCCACAACACATTGAACTTGTAAAAGCGACTGTTCCTGTACTGCGTGAAAATGGTGTAGCGCTTACGAGCTATTTCTATAAACGCATGTTGAACAACAATCCCGATCTGAAAAATGTGTTCAACCTTGACCACCAAAGTACCGGTCGTCAGCCTCGTGCCCTTGCTGCAGCAGTGTTGGCATATGCAGAACATATTGAAAATCCAAGCGTATTAGCAAAAGCCATTGAACACATCACCACGAAACATGTGAGTTTAGATATCAAGCCTGAACAATATTCGATTGTGGGTGAAAACCTTTTACATTCAATCAGCGAAGTGCTTGATGTTCCAATGGAATCAGACTTAATCGCTGCATGGAAAGCTGCGTATTTACAATTGGCTGATATTCTTATTGGTGTCGAAAAATCTAAATACGAAGCGTTGGCTGCCAAAAATGGTGGTTGGGCTGGCTGGCGTGCATTCGTCATTCGCCAAGTTGAAACCACTGAAGCGGGGCAGCGTTTTACGATTGCTGCACAAGATGGACAAGCAGTTGTCGCAGCCAAAGCAGGTCAGTACATTTCAGTCAAAGTAAAAGTACCAGGCCATGACATTGAGCAGCCACAACAATATAAATTTGATGCAGACCAAAGTGGCAACCAATTTGTATTTGAAGTTAAACCTGAAGAAAACCACACAGAGTATTCGGTCTCTAATATTTTGCTTAACCACTATAAAGCGGGTGATCTCGTTCAAGTTTCTGCACCACTTTAAATTTTTTAAATTCAATTTTGAGTTTAAATTAAAGCTAAATGAATGTTTTTTAATGAAAGTTCCTTTCGGGGGACTTTCAAGCTACACTAACAGCGTTCAAGTTAAATTCAGACCTGTATGCAACTCAATAAATTCACCGATTATGCATTACGCATTTTGCTCTATATCGCACGTCCTCGTGATGTGCCTTATAACATTGCTGAAATTGCAGAAGACCTGCACGTTTCGCGTAATCACTTGGTGAAAATTGTGCATTTTATGGCAAAGCAAAACTGGTTAATCACCAGCCGCGGCAAAGGTGGCGGCATCCGCCTTAACCCTGAAGCACTTGAGGCTCAGCTCGGTCAAATCGTACGGATTTTGCAAGGTAATCACCAGATTGTTGAATGCAATGACCCACCCTGCGTACTGCGCAGTCAGTGTGGTTTAAAAAGCATCTTAGACCAAGCTTTAGAACAGTTTTATCAAAGTCTCGATCAGTACAAACTTGCCGATGTCTTGCAACCAAGTAGCGCATCTAAATTTACAACACAATCTCCAATTCAAATGATCAATCTCTAATTTTACTTTGCCTGCGACAAAATTCGCTTGCCTGCCCGACTTCCTTTATAATGCGTGTTGTTAAATCAGTTATTGAAGTTGGGTTATGCATCAGCACAGAGGAAAATCACGAAACAGTAAAGCGGCCAATGCGCCGAAGCAAAAGATTACTTATGAGAAAAAAGTAGACTCTGCGATTACTGAATATGCTGTGCGCTCGCTCAACTGGCTACGCAAAGCTGAGTTCTTAATGAGTGCACCTAAACTCAACCTCTGCGTTGAAGATACCGGCTATGAAATTGCCTTTGCAGGTCGCTCTAATGCAGGTAAGTCGAGTGCCATTAATGCGCTCACTAACCAGAAACAATTGGCTCGTGCATCGAAAAAACCGGGTCGTACCCAAATGATCAACTTTTTCAGTTTAGGAAATCCTGATCAGCGTTTGGTCGACTTACCGGGTTATGGCTATGCTGCTGTACCTGAAGCGATGAAAATCGTGTGGCAAAAAGAGCTAGAAAACTATCTAATACACCGTGAAAGTTTACAAGGTCTTGTGCTGTTGATGGACATCCGTCATCCACTACAACACTTTGATGTCATGATGTTGGAATGGGCACATTCACGTAAATTGTTCGTGCATGTACTGCTCACCAAATCAGATAAACTAAACCGTGGCCCAGCCTCTAAAGCACTACAAGAAGTGAAAGCAGCATTGAAAAAAATGAAGCTGAACTTCTCTATCCAATTGTTCTCATCATTGAATAAACAAGGTTTAGAAGAGTTAGCGAGTGTCATGGCGGGTCGTCTTAACTTCACTTTAGAACAATCAACAGAGTTTGATCTCGATAGCATTCCTGAAGCATCCGAAGATGATATTGAAATCGATGCAGATGCGGAAACATTCGATGACGTCGATACAACATCTGAAGATTTACCCCAAGCTGAAGGCAAAAATTCAGACCACTAATCCAGTAATTTTAAAGTCAGCGCAAGGATGATTGTCTGACAAAAAGTATCATCTGAAGATAATGAAATGTCCTGTATTGCTAATCACAATGCAGGATTTTTTTTGGATACTGAATACATCAGATGTGCACTCGATCACATAAAAACAAGGATAGGTCATGAAATTACTCTCCCGCTTGAAAAACACAAAACTTGGATCATCAATCGAATATAAAATTAAACCACGTAAAGTGAAATTTGAGTGGCAAGATACCCAAGTTGACTGGGTGCCCAACCAACCTTTTGTCAGCTATTTTATTAATGAAATTAACATGATCTTACCGGCTGGTGAGTTTTGGTTTTGCCGTCTGTATAACAAAGTATTGCCACAAATTAGAGATGAAAAACTAGCCGAGGACGTTAAAGCATTTATCCGCCAAGAAGCTATGCATGCTCAGGCGCATAACTCTGCCAATAAAGAATATCTGTCTCAGCGCAATATCAGTATTCAACGCAACCTCGAAATCATGGACTTTCTCTTTGGCAAACTGCTTGCAGACCAACCTTTAGGGCTCAACGTACCCAAAGCTTTAGATCATCAATGGGATCTCTTTCGTTTAGGGGTGATTGCAACGGTTGAACACATGACCTGTGTACTAGGCAAATATGCTTTATATAATAAAGAGTGGGAACGCCTCGGTGCCGATCCGAATATGCTCGATCTAGTAAAATGGCATGGTGCAGAAGAAATAGAGCATCGTACCGTGGCCTTTGATTTGTATCGTCATCTCGGTGGGGGCTATATTTCTCGCTATTATCAAAGTGTGATCGTGATTGCAGCCGTACTTGGTCTATGGGTCGATGGTGCAGCACATATCATGCAGCAAGACTCGCGCTATGCATCGATTAAACCTGCCGTATATAAACCGTGGATTTGGCGTGAATGGGCGCGTATCGCGCAAAAAGACAATCGCTTATTGCCACATCCACTTTGGTTAGTGTCGCAGCAATTGGGGTATTTAATGCCTTGGTACGATCCTGTGCATGAAGCAAAAACGGAAGATGCGATTGCATACCTCGACAACTCTCCTGCTGCAAAACGTGCCGCACTGAAAGTTGCATAAACACCATTTAAAATCTGTATTAAGCAGGGTTCGCCCTGCTTTTTTTTGTGCTCACATCCATTACGCTCCGTTTTTTATTGAGCAATCAACAAACTCAAGATGGATAGGCTCATAAGTTCGAGGTTTAAAGTACAGTTCTTCCGAACTCCCTATTCTCTTTAAAATGCATTTATACTCAGCCTCATCCTAAAATAAAAATAAGCCATTCAAGAGCATCTCCATGCACGCTCACATCTCCGTCATTACACTGGCCGTGAAAGATTTACATGCTGCATTCGCGTTTTATCAGGAGGGTTTAGGTCTGAATAGCGCGGGGATTATTGGGACTGAATTTAAACATGGCGCTGTGGCATTTTTTGATTTACAACACGGTTTAAAGCTCGCACTCTGGCCACAAGACAGCCTTAGTCATGACACCAGAATTAGTGCATCAGCGTTTTGTCCAACTTAAATGTCTCTGGGACATAACGTTAACAGTCCCGCAGCCGTCGATCAAATCATGCAACAAACCCAACGCGCAGGTGCAAAAACTATTAAGCCCGCACAGCCCACGTTTTACGGTGGTTATGCAGGCTATTTTCAAGACTTAGATGGACATCTGTGGGAGATCGTCTACAACCCACATTTTAGTTCTTTATCTGCTTAATTCGACAACGCTGGTTCATCTACATCTCGCGTATGACGATCCACCACCACACTAATCATCATATCGCCCTGTACGTTCACCACAGTCCGTACCGTATCTAATAAGCGGTCAATCGGCAGTAAAATCGCAATGGCTTCCGCAGGGAGCCCGACCGATTGTAAAACCATAATCATCGTCACCATTCCAGCACTTGGAATACCCGGCGCACCGAGTGAAGCAATCATGGCGGTTGCACAGACAATTAACTGCTGCCCCAAGGTTAAATCTAAGCCCATCAAGTTGGCAATAAATAATGCCGCAGCAGCTTCATACAGCGCCGTACCATCCATATTCAATTGCGTACCCAATGGAATCACAAAACCTGCTGTTTGAGGACGGACACCTAAATTTTCCTGCGCACATTTCATCGAGAGTGGCATCGTTGCTGAACTTGAACTGGTTGCAAAAGCAGTGATTAAGGCAGCTCGTGTTCCTCTAAAAAATGTCAGTGGGCTCATTTTCCCAAAAATCCATAGCAGCAGAGGTAACACCACTGCCCCATGGAAAATCGTCGTCCCTGTGACTACGGCAGCAAACTCCGCGAGGCGACTCAACACCGAAATATCTTCTGTAGCAATCAATTTAGCCAATAATGCAAAAATACCAATCGGTGCAAGCTTCATCACCCAGCCGATGATCATCATCATGATGTCGAAAAATTGCTGACTGAGCTTTCTCACGCTTCGGAACTTTTCACCGCCTTTGACCAAGGCCACACCTAGAAATAGTGAAAACACCACGACTGCGAGTACATTGCCATCACTAAAGGCTTTAAACGGATTAATCAGTGTATTTTGAATAAAATTGGTAAAGAATGAACCTGCTGTGAGGGTGTCAGGACTTTGATGCTGTTGCATTGCATCTTGGAACATGACGATGTCCACGCCCTGCCCGACTTTAAAAATATGCGCGCATGCTAGACCCAAGATCAGTGCCAAAGTTGTGGTAGTGACACAGCACGCTAAGGTAATTTTCCACGTACGACTCAGCTGACCACCTGCCTGTAAATTCGATACCCCCACCACGATCGAACTAAAGATCAGCGGAACCAAGATCATTTTCAGCAAACCAATAAAAATACTACTGGCAATCCCCAAGCCATACAGGCTGGCAGACAAAAAATGCGTCTCTGGAAACTGAATTAATAAAAAGCCAAATGCCACACCCAATATTGCGGCAATTAAAATCTGCGTATTTAAGCTCATTGTGCCTTGCATTTATCATCCTTTATTCAGGCACTATGCCATGCGACCCACCGGGAATCGAGGAATTTTTTGTCACATGTACTGCTACAATTCTGCAAAGCATGTATTCAACCCAATTCAATTAGTACTGCACCCTAATAAGATAACTCGATTCCGTGAGTAGTTGCATAACCCAAAATTGTCGGAGATAAAAAAACCGAATCAGAAGATTCGGTTTTTTCAGTATTCAACTTTTACTATTAACACATATTGCTCAAAGCTTATTGGGTTTCAATTTCACGTAAACGAATCAAGCCTTCTTGTGTCGTACTACAGACCAACTCACCGTTTTGCCACATGCGACCAAAATTTAGACCACGTGAACTAGCACTGACTGTGGCATCCATGTCATAAAGCATCCATTCATCCACACGGAATGGCTTATGGAAATACATGGCATGATCAATACTCGCACACTGCAAACTAGGTGATAAATAACTTAAACCATGTGGACGAAGTGCAGTCGTCATCAGCGTAAAGTCTGAATAGAATGCCGCAATAGCCTGATGTAAAGAGATGTCATCAACGTCAGCAGCTATTTTGTCATGGGTACGAATATAGTGTGCATACGATGGCGCAGCAGGCTGCGGTTGGTACGGGTTTTGTGGATCAATCGGGCGAATTTCTACATGGCGGTCGCGCATAAAAGATGCACGGACGTTTTCAGGAACAAACTCCACCATCATTCGTTTTAGCTCAGCTTCAGATTTTAAATCTTCCACGGCTGGATATTCTGGCTCTGCAACTTGGTAGTTCAACCCTTCTTCTTGCTCTGCAAATGACACCATACACATAAAAATGGTTTTACCATGTTGAATCGCACGAACCTGACGACTCACAAAACTGCGTCCATCGCGAATACGATCCACTTCATAAATGATTGGTGCATTGATATCACCGCCAAATAAGAAATAGGCATGTAAAGAATGAGCAGGTCGATCTGTCGTATAAGATGCCGCACGTAGCGCCTGACCTAAAACCTGTCCGCCAAAGACACGTTTCCCGACCAAATTTCGGCTTTGCCCACGAAAAATATTTTCTTCTAATTTTTCAAGGCTGAGTAAATCAACCAACTCTTGTGTTAAGGCATTCATAACAAACCTATCTATCATTCGGGATTAAGCTAACGCAGGCAACATCAACAGATGTTTAAATATATTTTCCATTTTGCCATAAATCCAGACTAAAACCCTAAAGATTCGCTGACTGATCTGTCACCTTGCTGATGCAATATAACTGCTAAAAATACGTTTTTTAACGATAAAATCTTACAATATCTATGCAATTTGTCAGAAAATGACATACAGTTTTTAAGTACAATTACGCAGAATAGATTCCCCTCAGAATCTCTGTGGTTTGGTCATGAAAAGTAGGAGTTTGTATGTCCAAGAGCGGCTTTGGTCAGATGTATCGAAAGCTTTCGAGTAAACTGCTTGACCTTGTGGTAACACCGCATGTTTTAGGTGAAGTCCCTGTAGAACCTGTAGTGACTGAAACCGATACAGATACCGGCGTACAGACAACGAAAATTACCTGCTACGTTCTGCAAAATCATTCACGGAGTAATGCTTTAATTGTCGATGGTGAAACCCGTCGTTTAAAGCTACACCCTGCACTCGACCCAATGACAGTGGGTACGCAAACAGAAAAAGCATCTGTGGTGTTTTTACAACATCATGATGAAGACAACTTACTCAATCCACCGCCACATGCCTTTCCACCTCGTTTATTGCGTTTAATTGAGGTTTTGGAAAAAAATCCTGATGCGGATGTTGAGCTCGTTCCTGTAACCGTGCTGTGGGGTCGTGAACCCGATAAAGAAGATTCTTGGTTTAAATTATTATTTACCGATACATGGTCTACACCAAGCAAAGTGAAGCAGCTGGTCAATATTGGTTTGCACGGTCGTCAATCGTACCTTGAATTCCATGAACCACAGTCTTTGCGTCGTTTGGTTGAATATGCCAAAACTACACATCCGAACCTGTCACCTGCGACTTATATTGTCAGCACACTGAATGATTATTTAGATGCACAGCGTGAAGTGGTTTTGGGGCCGGATTTATCTGACCGTCGTAATGTGATGCACGGCCTGATCAAATCTACGGATGTGCAAGATGCGATTCGTCGTGAAAGCATTCGCAGTAAAATCAGTATGGTTGAAGCTGAACGTCGTGCGATTGGTTATTTAAATGAAATCGTTTCTGACTATTCTGCATCAACAGTACGTTTTGCTGACTTAGCACTGACTCGTCTGTGGACACAGCTTTATGATGGCGTCGAAGTGCATAACTTCAGTACCGTTCGTGAACTGGCCAAAGACTACGAGATCATTTACACCCCATGCCATCGTAGTCATATCGACTATTTATTATTGTCATATGTGATCTATAAACGTGGCTTGATGGTGCCGTACATTGCTGCGGGTGATAACTTGAACATGCCATTTGTCGGGCAAATTTTACGTGGCGGCGGCGCGTTCTTTATTCGTCGTTCATTCCGTGGCAATGGTCTCTACACCACCGTATTTAAAGAATACCTCTACAGTATTTTGGCGCGTAATACGCCGCTGGAATACTTCATCGAAGGTGGGCGTTCACGTACTGGTCGTTTATTACCACCGAAGACCGGCATGCTCGCCATGACTGTCCATGGTCATTTACGTAATCCAGCCAAACCGATCGTGTTCTTACCGACCTATATTGGTTATGAGCGTTTAATGGAAGGTGCGACCTACGTTGGTGAAATGAATGGTAAGCCAAAAGAAGGCGAATCAATCATCGGGATTATGAAAACACTGCGTAAGATCGAACGTATTTTCGGTAAAGTTCATTTGAACTTTGGTGAGCCGGTTTTCCTTGATGATATGTTGAAACAGCATAATGCAAGCAACATCAAAATCGAGAAAAATGACGACCCAATTCCGCCAGAAGTTTCGGATGCCATTAACAGTTCTGCACACGTGATTTTAGAAAATATTAACCGTGCAGCAGTGGTGAACCCAGTTTCATTGCTTTCACTGATTTTATTGGCAACATCTAAACACACTTTAGATGAAGAGATTTGCATTAAGCAGTTAGATACCTATCGCGATCTTTTAAATGCCTTACCTTACGATGAGCGCATGCAAGTAACACCGCTGTCAGGTAAAGAAATCATTGCTTATGGTTTAAAACTCAAGCTGATCAAACGTGTTAATCATGTCCTTGGCGATATTATTGCCATTGCTGATAATCAAGCGGTGCTGTTAACCTACTTCCGTAACAACATCCTGCACGCATTTATTTTGCCATCACTCATTGCCGCTTTGGTTGAACATAATGGTTCTATTCGCCGTGGTGATTTGATTAATGTCATTCGTACACTGTATCCATTCTTAAAAGCTGAGTTATTCCTCAAATGGAATAATGAAGAGCTTAAAGATCAGATCTGTGCGTATGCAGAAGTACTGATCAAAGCTAAACTGATTTCTGAAGATGCAGAAGGCAACCTGATCTCCCCTGCGCCTAACTCAGAGCAGCACAATCAGTTAGTGGTCTTGGCTGCACCTGTAATGCAAAGTCTTGAGCGTTACTACATGACTTTGGCTTTAATCACACAACGTGGTTCGGGCAATATCTCTACGCGTCAGGTTGAAGAACTCAGTCACTTGGTTGGTCAACGTCTATCTGTGTTGTATGAATTTAACTCGCCAGAGTTCTTTGATAAGGCATTGTTCCAAAGCTTTATTAAAGTCTTAACACAACAAGGTTATATCAGCACCAATGAAAACAACGCCATTGTGTTTGATGAAAATTTCCAAAATGTTGCGCAATATGCCAACCTCGTTTTGGATGATGTGACCCTGCAAATGTTGCAGCACATTACAACCTTTAGTGATGAAGAGTTAAAAGAAGCACTTGATAAAGTTGCTGCGGAACAAGCTAAAAAGCGCTTGAAACGCAAGAAAAAATAAACAGTTCTGATTTTTTCGCCATAAAAGCGGAAGAAGATGAGCAAAATCAGGGACAAGTTGTAAAAAGCTTGTCTCTTTTTTTTGGACTATACAAAAGTATTTAATATTTTCTTTTTTAAAATTAAGGTATGTACATTCCAAAATTTTGGAGTTCCATTGGCTAGCGGTTTATTGCCTTTAAATTCATTGATATAAATAATATCAAAGTCCGCATCAAACAATTGTTTAAGTTCTTCCTGTTCAAAACCTATAAATTTTTCAGAAAAATTATTTACCCAATCATCATCTTTCCCTAACAGTTGTATGAGTAAGATGCCTTGCTCACTTAAGGATTCCTGCATTTTTTTAAAACACTTTCAAGCGAATCCGTAGAACAAAAAAATAAACTGAATAAAGCAATAATTAAACTAGCTTTAGGAAAGCTATAGTCTTCAAAGGCCTGATTAGAAAATAAAAAATTCTTATTGTCTTTAAATTTACTTAGACAGACATTTTTAGCGTCAACAGATGGATCAAATGCATATACTTTAAAATTATGACGGAGTAGAAATGATGATTCATTTCCTGCACCACAACCACAATCAATCGCGATCTTTGGTAAATTCTAAAAATAACTCAAAGCTTTTTCCAAAATCGGTCTATGGGGTAAATTCTGAGTAAGTTCAGCAAATGATTTTGTCATTATTTAATCCTTAGCCTTTGAGATCCATTCGAAAATTTGAACAATACATGTTGTAAAAGACCTATTTTATTCATTTATAGAATTTCTTTTAATACTCACAAAGCTGCACTGAATTTTATACGTCACGCCAATTTTACACTGCACATCACAATCAATCGTGCGCTAACTTAAAACCACTCTCCATCATCCGCGTTGCATAAATCTTTTTACCTGTTTCTACTTCGCTCTCTAAAACCAATTCGGGTAAATGCATAGCTCTTTGTAATTCCAAGATTCGCTCATGCAAAGGTTGAGGTTGGTTATTAGTACAAATATATGATTTTTCATGATGTTCCACGTGAAGTAGATGACACAGAAATTTTGCCAAATCATCGATATGTATTCGATTTGACCAATGGATATTGGGATAGTGATGAGTCGTTTCTGCCAGTTTATGCATTCGTGTTGTCGATGTGCCATAAATCCCAGATGGACGTACGATCACGCATTCGGTAGGAAATGCTTGTGAGTAGTGATGCTCCATTTCAAGTAGCAACATCCCCTGCTCATCAATCGGTTGTGGCACAGTGTCATCATCAATGCGCTCCCCCGCATGTTCACCATAAACACGAGTGGACGACACCACGATTAAACGTTGTATTGGATGACTTGCTAATGCTTGAACAATCGGCTGTACAGAATCGACATAAGTGTATCGATAAGCATCCACAGCATTGAATTGAGCATGACGTGCAGGAGCCAAAAGAACATAGACAGCATCAATCGGTTGAACCTGCGATAAATCCAGTTGGTGAACATCTTGGATTAAATGTTCTGCAAAATCATCCTCTTTCGCACTACGACTCACTGTGGTAATTTGGTGACCTTGCTGAAATAATTGTTTAGCAACACGTTGCGATGTTTTACCATAACCGATAAATAGAATATGCATCAAACGACCTATTCTCAGAACTGATCCATTTAGATCATATAAACCGAAGTTGAGGGGACATGGCTGCCGTCCATCAATTGCAAGGGGTTGGCAATGCCGCCGCTGCTTTACTTGAAAAACTAAATATTTTCACAACAGATGATCTTTTGTTTCATCTGCCACGCGACTATGAAGATCGTAGCACGATCATCCCCATGAACCAATTGACCGTGGGTCGCAGTTATTTACTGGAAGGCACAGTCAAAAGTATCGACTTTCCTCCCGGTAAGCGCAAATCGATGGCCGCCCTACTGGATGACGATTGTGGCAAAGTTACTTTACGTTTTTACCATATTTACAAAGGCATTACTGATCGGGTGAAACCAGGGAATCGTTTACGGATTTTTGGTGAAGTCCGTGTTGGTGCTCGTGGCTTAGAAATGTATCATCCTGAACTACAGGTGATTACTGAACACACACCTTTACCACAAACCCAACTCACTGCGATTTACCCCGCAACCGAAGGCTTAACGCAGTCCAAACTGCGTGAATATGTCAAACAAGCCCTACAGTTATATAGTGATGACTTACCTGAATTATTGCCGGAAAAATTCACCAATGGCTATGCCCTAAAACAAGCACTGGACTATATTCATCACCCCCCTGTCGATGCCAATATGTTGCAACTCAGCCAAGGTTCTCATCCTGCACAGCAACGTTTAATTTTCGAAGAATTGGTTGCCCATCAGGTCAGTTTGCTCAGCCGCCGTGCTTATATTCAACAAATCGAAGCACCGTCATTCTCTACAAGTAAGAACTTCACCAAACAACTTTTAAGTACGCTGCCATTTGAAATGACCGGCGCACAAAAACGTGTGTCCAAAGAAATTGCAGTCGATCTGAAAAAAAACAAACCTATGCTGCGACTCGTACAAGGTGATGTAGGTGCAGGTAAAACTTTGGTTGCAGGCGTTGCAGCCTGTCATGCTCTTGAGGAAGGTTGGCAAGTGGCCATGATGGCACCGACAGAAATTTTGGCCGAACAACATTATCTAAATTTCAAAAAATGGTTTGAGCCTATGGGACTGACCGTGTCTTGGCTTTCCGGTAAACAAAAAGGTAAGGCTCGAGCTGCGGCAGAACAAAGTATTCAAGATGGTTCAGCCAATTTAGTGGTCGGCACGCATGCTTTATTTCAGGACAATGTTCAATTTGCCAAATTGGGTTTAGTGATTATTGATGAACAACACCGTTTTGGCGTCGATCAACGTTTGGCGCTACGAAACAAAGGTCTCAATGGCATGACACCGCATCAACTGGTGATGACAGCAACCCCTATTCCTCGTACCTTGGCCATGTCGGCTTATGGCGATTTAGATACCTCCGTCATTGATGAACTGCCACCCGGTCGTACACCGATTCAAACAGTCACTATTCCACTTGACCGTCGTGAAGAAGTGCTACAGCGGATTGCCAGCAATTGTGCTGAAGGTAAACAAGCCTATTGGGTCTGCACCCTAGTGGAACAATCAGAAACTTTAGATGCTCAGGCCGCTGAAGCGACTTTTAATGAAATTAAAGAACGCTTTCCAGACCTCAATATTGGTCTTGTTCACGGCAAAATGAAGGCCGATGAAAAACAAGCAGTGATGCAGCAATTTAAAAATAATGAATTGCAATTACTGATTGCAACCACAGTGATTGAAGTCGGTGTTGACGTCCCAAATGCCTCAATCATGGTAATTGAAAATGCAGAGCGTTTAGGGCTTTCACAATTGCATCAGCTACGTGGTCGTGTAGGACGTGGTGCCAAAGCCAGTTTCTGTGCCTTGCTGTATAAAAATCCCTTATCGCAAAATGGGCAAGAGCGTTTACGCATCATGCGCGAGACCAATGATGGCTTTATCATTGCTGAAAAAGATTTGGAAATTCGCGGCCCCGGTGAGCTCCTCGGCACTAAACAAACGGGTGATATGGGCTTTCGTGTAGCCAAATTAGAGCGAGATGATCATTTACTCAATCAGGCACACTATGTGGCTCAACAAGTCCTGAACGACTATCCTGCACAGGCTCAAGCGCTTTTAAAACGATGGCTGCCTGAAGCACCCCGTTATGCCTATGTATAATTAGGATGATGGTTCGATCATCCTAATTATACAGATTGGCTTTAACGAATAAGCTTGTCGAACAGGTTTCTGTGGTGTCGTGATTGCACTTCACCACAAACTGTGCAAAATACACAAAAAAGAATGATTAGAATAAAAACATGCTCCAATCTATCCAACACTACATCCAAAAAGGGATGCAGAGCGTTTCCCCTTGCTTGCTCTGTGGTATCGATCGACAACAACATCATTCGCTTTGTACCGATTGTTGGGAACAATTGCCTTGGTTTAAACAAGTAGTTGATCGCCATGAACACAGCATCTCTTGTGCCTTTCACTATGATTTCCCAATAGATCGCATCATCCAAAGCTATAAGTATGAGCAACAATTGCACTATCAAAATTTACTGGCACAGAGCCTTTTAAGCATGCGCTTAGCTCGAGTTCAGGCCATTGTTCCCATGCCTATTTCAGTAGAACGCCTCAAAGACCGTGGATACAACCAAATGCTGCTCGTTGCACACATGATGGCAAAGCAATTGCGCATCCCTGTTTGGCAACCAGTGATTCGTCAAGCACAGCACGCTCAAAAAGGCTTGAGTCGGCTAGAACGCTTAGAAAATATCGAACAGCAATTTATTATCGACCCAACTGAAAAACGCCGTTTCCGTAAAGTCCTCATTATCGATGATGTGGTGACCACGGGGAGTTCAATCCATGCATTAAGTAAGCTGTTACATCAGCTACATTGCACGCAGGTATATGCCGCATGCATTGCTGCGGCACAGACTTAGTTTCAAACATCAACCACTAATAAAGAAACTGAGCAAGCGAAGCGGTTTAGCTTTCAGCAAGAGATCGCGCCTGCTGCTTCACCCAAGGAATTACCACCTCACGTGTTAAAGGTGCAAGTTTTGTTTGTGTATCATCCAAGCTGACCCATTGCATCGCTGCAATTTCCGCATCAATTTTCGGTTCACCTTGCAACTGAACAAGATAGACATAACTCACCAGTAGATGATCTGCTTCGTTCGCAGCGGCCGTTTCAAAACGGCCAATGAATTGTTCAATCTGCGCAGCGCAGCCAATTTCTTCCTGAATTTCACGTAGCATGGTGATTTCAGGAGCTTCATGGGGTTCTAATTTTCCACCTACTTGCATAAAGAATGCCGTGTGTTTTTTACGAACCACTAAAAGTTCATGCTGTTCATTTAAAATAATGGCTGCGGCAACAGTGATAATTTTCATCTATCTTGTTCCAAATCGGCGATAAAGGCTGTACGTTCAACCATGCCCCATTTCGGCTCTGGCGCAGTGAAATGTTGAAACTGCTCAACAATCGTTTCAATATTATCTTCTGCAATTAAGCCTTCGATAAAACGCGGATGGGTAAAGCCTTTTTCTGCAGTTGTTTTTAGAAAATTCAATAAATCGTCATAAAAACCATCTACATTGAGAAAGGCACATGGCTTTAAATGAATGCCCAATTGAGCCCACGTCCACTGCTCAAAAATTTCCTCTAAAGTCCCTGCTCCACCTGGAATCGCCACAAAACCATCCGAGAGTTCAGACATTTTGGTTTTCCGTTGTTGCATATTTTCTACCACATGCAATTCGGTTAAATCTGGATGTGCCAATTCTTTATCGACCAAGACTTTTGGAATCACCCCAATGACTTGCCCACCTGCACGCAAAGCACTATCTGCCACGACACCCATCAAACCTGAACGGCCACCACCATAGACTAATGTAATACCTTGGGCCGCTAAATGACGACCGACTTTTTCAGCAACCTGTAAATAGATAGGATTGTTACCAAGGGCGGAACCACAGAAAATTGCGATAGATTTCATTTATAATCACCATCAGATCAGGAGTACTATGCTGGAAAAATCAACTTTAAACAGATTTTTTCATAAAATAATCATTAGAACAGTGTTTTTAAGCAAATCCTTGTCTAAAATACACCCATTCATTTTTAACTTACTGCGTAAGGGGAAAAGACAACATGCTTGAAGCCTTTTACGCCACAGAGCGCGGTAGCTTAGAAGATGTCACCATCAATGGTGACTTCGATTTACATCAGGATTTAGTCTGGCTCGATCTCATTGCCCCGTCTCAGGAAGAGCAGCAATGGATTATGGATGCCTATGATCAGAATTTACCTACATTAAAATCATTAGAAGATATTTCGTCGAGTGCACGATTCTACCGTGATGACGATGGTATTTTGCACATCAGCACCTATTTTTTAACGAAAAATAAAAATTTTCAGGTCGATGGCGAACCCGAAGAAAATGCCAGCACCTTAGCTACCGTGCAGACAGTTGCCTTTATTTTGCATAAAGAGCGCTTATTCACTTTACGGGGTGAAAAGCTGGTGGCTTTCCGTGCCTTTCGTGCCCGTGCGCGTCGTAATGACTATGAAATTGACTATAAAGATCCAACTTGGATTTTATTGGGTCTTTTAGAAGCCAAACTCGATGAGCTTGCGGATATCTTGGAAGATATCCACAAGGATTTAGAAAAGTATTCCACAGAAGTGCTGAATAACCGTCATCGTGAGATGATTTTAGACTTAGATGACATGATTACCCGACTTGCGCATTTAGAAGATATGCTCGGGAAAGCTCAGCTGTGTCTGATCGACTTACGTCGTGTTCTCACATTCCTGTCACGTCCTCGCGCCTTGGGCAGTCATATTTATGATGCCGACATCCGAGAACTCAGTGAAGACGTGCGCTCTCTTGTTGAGCATGATGCCTTCTTGTTCCAAAAGGTTCGATTCTTACTGGATACTACTTCTGGGTTCATTAACACCGAACAGAACGATACAATTCGTCGATTCTCGATTTTACCAAGTATGCTTGCGCCACCGATGTTAGTAGCTAGCGTCTATGGAATGAACACCGATGTACTGCCCTTCGCGCATGGTACAACCAGTTTTATCGTGGTCAGCTTAATCATCGTGGCATTCTTTATTGGCCCATTGATGTACTTCCGCTGGAAGAAATGGATTTAATCCGTTCCTATTGCGTAGACTTGCGAGAGTTTCTTGTCCCGCTAAAATAAAAAAAAGCACCTTACGGTGCTTTTTTTTAGATCAATTGCAAGTCATGCTCAAGATGACAGGCTTGAATAATCTTCATCATTTTTTCAGGGACTGCTTTAAACTGTAAACCTTGCGCTTTTGGCGTTTGACGTAACCAACGGACCAAAACAGCTAAAGCCAAAGTACTGCCATGCTCAAGCTCAGCAAGATTGACCACCAAGGGAAAAGCTTGCTGTTGTTGAATCAATTTCAAGCCGTCTTGATAATACAATTCGGCATTGTTGTAATGGATTTTGCCTGAAACCATCAATTCTTGTTGATGAAGTTTAATCACACATCACCTATCTTATTTTTTCTTGTCTAATGCAGCATCAGCATCAGGTTTGAAGTTCGCAATTGCTTTATCAATGTTACCGCCATTACGTTTTACAGTCGCCGCAAACTGATTACGGAATTGTAAGCCTAGGTCGATACCCGAAACGTTGATATTACGGATTTTCCATTGTGAACCTTTATCCGCCAACTGGAAAGAGACTGGAATTTTTTCACCGTTGTTATGGAAATCAATCGTTACAACAGGGTTCTTACTGTTCGATGCTTTATATGGACGCATGCTATATGTTTGGTTACTAAACTTGGCAAAAGCTGAACCATAGTTTTCGATCAGTGTTGCACGGAAGTTACGTTCAAACTGCGCACGTTGAGCCGCTGAGCTGTATTGATTCGTTGCATACGTACCCATCACGATACGTGTGAACGCTTGTGAATCGATATACGGGTCTAAGTTTTGACGAACAATCGTTTTCACAGCCGCAGGGTTATTTTGTAGTTTTGCGTGGTCTGCTTTTAAACGTGTAATGAGGCCATCAGCCACTTTTTTTACAAATGCAGGTGGTGCTTCGCTTGGAGCAGCAAAAGCTGTACCTGCCATCATAGTTGATAAGATACTTGCTGTAAGCGTATGTTTTAACAATGTGTTCACTTAATTTCTCCTAAAAATTATTCAACAAATGCAGGTTCTTCTGCCGTTGTTGTGTCAGCAGCTTCTGTTTTTTGTTCAGCATCTGCTGTGTTGTCAGATTTGTTCCCTGCACCACCGGTCACAAATTTAGACACCAAATCTTCGATTTCCATCGTACCTTGGGTATTACCAATTTGGTCACCACGTTTTAAGAAGTTGACACCACCACCCGGTACAATTTTCAAATATTTCTCGCCCAATAAACCATTGGTTGCCACCATAATGTAAGCATCTTCATCGATATTGGTGATGGATTTCATGTTAGCAATCAGTTGCTGTTCCATTTCTTTTTGTTTCGCAGGTGTTGCTGCTTCATAGTCTGATGTGTAACGCAGTTCTTCGAGTGCATTCTTTTGCACTTCTTTTAATTGTTCTGCATTGTAAGAAGTTAATGAGCCATCCATAATGAGATGTGCTGTCACTAAACGCGTCACAGGATCGAGTTTCAACGATTCCACTTGACCAACTTTAACACCGCTTAAGGTAACTTTGGCACGGGGTTTAATCCCGTTTACATTTTCAAATGTCGCGGTCAATTCATAACTGTCTTCGATGTTATTGCCGACCAAACCACTCACACGCATCGCCAAGAAGAAAATAGCGATAGCAAACAGAATGACAAAAAAACCGACGGCCAGTTCAATCGTACGTGATTTCATTAAATACCTCCGAACATGACCGCAGTCAACACGAAATCTGAACCTAAAACACACAACGAAGAATACACGACAGTACGTGTGGTCGACGTTGCAATACCTTCTGAAGTTGGGACACAGGCATAACCCTGATAGACCGCAATCCAAGTACAAATTAATGCAAAAACAAAACTTTTGATGATGGTGCCATTAAAGACGTCTTTAAAGAATTGCACACTGTTCTCGATGCCACTCCAATAAGAGCCTTCATCTGCACCCAGAAAATCAACACCCACCAATTTACCGCCCATGATGCCGACTGCAGCGAAAATCACCGACAACATTGGCAAGCTAAAAATACCGGCCCAAAGTCGAGGCGAGATCACCCGTTTTAATGGATCGACCCCGATCATTTCCATACTCGACAACTGCTCAGTAGCTTTCATCAAACCAATTTCAGCCGTTAAAGCTGAACCTGCACGACCTGCAAAGAGTAAAGCCGCAACCACAGGTGCAAGTTCACGCAGTAACGTCAGTGCAACGGCGGTGCCGAGCATCGCTTCACTACCAAAGGTCGACAGAATACTATACATCTGCAAACCCAGTACCGAGCCAATAAATAAGCCAGATACCACAATAATCAGTAATGAAAGCACACCAACACGGTACATCTGATAAATAAACAATTTCACGCCAAGTAAAGTCGGCATGGAAAAAAGAATCTGCAGCAACATAATGGTTGCTACGCCGATTCCTCGAACACGTTCAATGACGCGTCTACCTAATGCGGCAATAGCATTCATGAACGAACCTCATGATTTAAATAGGGCTGATGACTGAATTGATAATCGACTGGACCTTCTACCGAACCCGTCAAGAACTGCTTCACAAAAGGCGAAGCATGTGCTTTTAATTGCTCAGGTGTTCCCTCGCCCTGCACTTTCCCTTCAGCCACCACATAGATGTAATCTGCAATTGATAATGTTTCAGCCACATCATGCGAGACAATAATCGTGGTTAAATCTAAAGCTTCACGTAGCGAACGAATCAAGCGGGTTAAAACCCCCATCACAATCGGGTCTTGCCCTGCAAAAGGTTCGTCATACATGATTAACTCAGGATCCAGTGCAATTGCACGGGCCAAAGCCACACGACGATTCATACCACCCGATAGTTCAGAGGGCATCATTTGTTCCGCGCCACGTAAACCAACAGACTCTAATTTCAACGCAACAATTTCAGCGATCAAATGCTCTGGCAACTTGGTATGGGCACGAATTGGAAAGGCTACGTTTTCATATACCGACATATCGGTAAATAATGCGCCGCTCTGGAACAACATCCCCATACGTGCACGCGCAGTGAAGAGCTCCTGACGTGACATTTGTGCAATGTTTTGCCCATCAAGCAACACCTCTCCATTATCGGGAGTCAATTGACCACCAATTAAACGGAGTAAAGTCGTTTTACCTGTACCAGATGGACCCATAATTGCAGTGATCTGACCACGACGAATTTTTAAACTGACATTGTCATAAATGACGCGCTCTCCTCGCTTAAAACTCAGGTTTTTCACTTCGATCAGTGCCTGAGTCTGAGAAGACGTTTGATTATTCATAGCTGAGGATTTTCCTGCATTTTTTTCAGCATGCATACTATAAAGGATTGAAGTTTAAAATGTTACCATTGCATGAGCGCATATCCCTGCATTCCATCAGGTAAATTGTTTTTTATTATTAATGCGATTTTATAGAGGGTGTTTTCAACCCAATAGAAGAATTTAGTTAAAATAATTGTATATATAGTAAACGATATTACACAATAAGAGTGTCAAACCGATATAAGGCATAAGTACCTCGATCATCACTGTACGCATATTTGCCAACGCGTTTCCGTTCATATTAATTATCATTAAACACATAAAGTTTGATCAAGTATACATTTTTCTGATTAAAAAGCTAATTTAAAACCATAAAAAAAACCGGTGTTTCCACCGGTTTTTTCGATATTTCTTTCGAAATTCAATTAGTCATTGAATTTACGACGTGGACGGTCTTCACCGAAAGTGCGTTCGCCACGCGGTTTATCATCACCGAAACGTTTTGGACGGTCATCGCCGAAACGTTTTGGACGATCTTCACCAAATGAACGTTGAGGACGGTCACCGTTGAATTCACGACGTGGACGATCCTCACCAAATGAACGTTTTGGACGATCGCCATAACCTTCACGAGCTGGTTTGTAATCTACACGGTTACCACGGTTGTCATCGTTAGAACGACGGTCAAAACCACCTTCACGACGTGGACGATCGCTGTTAAATTCGCGACGTGGACGATCTTCAAAACCACCTTCACGACGTGGACGATCGTTGTTAAATTCGCGACGTGGACGATCTTCGAAACCGCCTTCACGACGTGGACGATCATTGTTAAATTCGCGACGTGGACGATCTTCAAAACCACCTTCACGACGTGGACGATCGTTGTTATATTCGCGACGTGGACGATCTTCGCCACCGAATGAACGACGTTCGCCATCACGGTTGCCTTCTCGACGTTTGAAGTTTGATTCACCTTCAAAACGACGACCGCCACCGAAACCACCACGACCACCACGACCGCCATCACGACGACCACGACCGCCATCACGGCTACCGCGTGCAGGAGGTGGAGATGGCTCAAGACCTTCAATTTCAGATACATTTAAACGTGCGTCTAAGAAGTCTTCTAAAGCACGGATTTTACCGCGTTCACGGTAAGTCGCTAAAGTAATCGCGTTACCAGTACGGCCCGCACGACCTGTACGACCGATACGGTGTACATAGTCTTCGTTCTTCATTGGAAGACCGAAGTTAATTACGTGAGAGATTGTTGGTACGTCTAGACCACGTGCAGCAACGTCAGTCGCAACTAAGATTTTTGCACGACCTTCACGAATGCTACGTAAACGACGGTTACGTACAGTTTGTGGCATTGCACCGTGAAGAGCGACAACTGAGTGACCTGCTTCTGCAAGTTCTTCAGCCAACATATCTGTATCTTCTTGAGTAGATGCGAATACAACTGCTTGATCTACAGACTCATCAGATAACCAGTGAGTCAAAAGTTTTTTCTTGTGTTCGAAGCCGTCAGTCCAGTGAAGAGTCTGAGTAATGTCAGTATTTGTAGAGTGACCAGTTTCAATCGCAATACGCTGTGGATCATTCATCATGCGTTCTGCAAGTGTAATGATACGCGGCGCAAATGTTGCAGAGAACATTAATGTTTGTTTACGGTTAGCAGCCAAGTCGCTGATCGCTTCTAGGTCTTCAGAGAAACCTAAGTCAAGCATACGATCAGCTTCGTCAACGATTAACGCATCAACGTTGTCTAGTTTAATTTGACGACGGTTCACCAAGTCAAGTAAACGACCTGGAGTCGCTACGACAACTTGTGCACCTTTAAGCTGTTGAATTTGTTTACCGAAAGGCATACCACCCATAATTGCAGCAATACGAACACCTTTCATATGACGTACTAAAGCAATTGCGTCTTGGCTAACCTGTTGAGCCAATTCACGTGTAGGGCAAAGTACAAGAATAGACGGTGCAGTTACCGCTTTCATGCGCTCTTTGAAAGACATCAAAGTGTCTTGACCAGCCAAAGCATTCACAGTTGGGAGTAAGAATGCAGCAGTTTTACCAGAACCAGTTTGGCTTGATACAAGAAGGTCTTTACCTTCTAATGCAGCTGGAATTGATTGTTCTTGCACTGGAGTCGGAGTAGTAAAACCTAGACCTTGTAATGCTAGTTGTAACGACTCATGTAAAGGAAAATCAGCAAAAGTTTTGCTCATAGAGTATTTCACCCCAAAAATGGGTGCTCCATTAAAAATATAAATTCAGATGGACATCGGCAAAAAGCGGCACAGCAAAAAACGCTGAAAATATAGAATCAGCGGCGATCCGAGAACGACGATGTGTATAACGCACACATGATTACAGCCGCAACCTGAAGGAATCGCTTAGCGATTGGGTGGGGCGCGAAATATCGTCCTCTCTTTGGACCGGAACGCGCATACACAATGATAGAAGAGAATGTTCAGGTAATGAACGAAATTTAGTGCGTGCGGGGATTATAGCAGAAAGTTTTTAAATGTCACCTGTTTTAGTCAACTTCTGAATATTTTTGTAAGAAGCTTTAAATTATAGGTGTTTAAGCCTTTATTTTTGACCGATTAGACAAAAATAAAGCCCTCATAAAGAGGGCTTTATTTCATTATTCTGTCAATAAACTCGAACTAAGTGTTCTATTATTTAGCAGCTTCACCCCAAGCTGGAACAACAGCTTGCATAAGTGGTTTAAGCATTTTCATAGAACATGCAAGTACTTGACCATTGTCCATTGAGTCGTTACCACCACGAGCATCAACCACAGTACCACCCGCTTCTTTCACAATAAGTTCACCTGCAGCGATGTCCCATGGTTTCAAACCAAGTTCGAAATAACCATCGAAACGACCTGCAGCAACATATGCTAGATCAAGAGCAGCAGAACCTGAACGACGGTATTGAGCACCGGCTTCAGTCACATTTAACAATGAGTTGAAATGGTTTTTCGCATAAGAAACCACTTCGCCATTACGAATTTTACGATACGCATGACCCACTGAAAGGAAAGTGTTTTCTAAGCTGTCTTTTACATTTACACGAATACGGCGTTGGTTCATCATCGCACCGCGACCACGGCTTGCAGAGAACAACTCATCTTTCACAGGGTCATAAATAACACCGTGCTGAGTTACACCTTTATGTTGAACTGCGATAGAGATGCAGAAATGTGGAACACCATTAACGAAGTTTAATGTGCCATCAAGTGGGTCGATGATCCAACACCAATCAGCGTCATGACCTTTACCTTCTTGAAGACCAAACTCTTCGCCTAGGAAACTGTGATTTTTATAGCTTTTACGTAGGGTATCGATAGTCAATTGTTCCAAATAACGGTCTACACGCGTTACTGGACCATCAATTCCTTTTTCTTCGACTTGTAGATCGAGTTTATGACGATTTTGATGCGCTTTTAAAAGCTCTTGACCAACTAATTGAGCCGCACGCGCAGCCATAACCACCATAGGTTCCATTGAACACCCACTACAAATTTGAAGATACTGATAAAGAATAATGCATAAAAGCCCTTATATCTTATCAAATATAAGGGCTTTTAGGGAAAAAATGTTTCTAAAAATTAGAAATTCAGCAAACTACAGTTGACTTATGCTTTATCCAGCTTTGTGTCACAGAAGTGATAATGCCTTCAGCATCTAGTCCAGCTTGTTGTAGCATTTGAGCATGTGTCGCCTGATGCATAAATTCATCTGACAAACCTAAATTCAGCATCGGTTTAACAATACTAGCCTGCGCTAAATATTCATTTACCGCACTACCCGCACCCGCCATCACTGCATGCTCTTCAACTGTCACAAATAGTTGCGTGCTTGCCGCGATTTGATCGATCAACTGTGTATCTAATGGTTTTACAAAACGCATATTTAGCACACGAACTGCAACATCCAGTTTTTCAGCCAATACTTCAGCCGCCTCAACCGCTGCCTGAACACGGCTACCAAATGCTAAAATCGAAATTGTTGCATCTTGCTGAACATTGAAGTTTGCAAGAACTTCACCACGGCCAATTTCAAGCTCGGTCATCTCTTGCTGAATCTCAACACCTAGTCCATTACCTCGTGGGTAACGTACTGCCGCTGGGCCTTTATACAAATAAGCCGTATGCAACATTTGACGACATTCATTTTCGTCTTTCGGCGCCATGATCACCATGTTCGGCACGGTACGCATAAAGGCATAATCATATGCACCGGCATGCGTTGGGCCATCTTCACCAACCAAACCTGCACGGTCGATACCAAATGTCACATCAAGATTTTGCAAAGCGACGTCATGAATCAGTTGGTCATAACCACGTTGTAAAAAGGTTGAATAGATTGCAACAACCGGTTTTACCCCTTCACAGGCCATACCCGCAGCCAAAGTCACCGCATGTTGTTCTGCAATGGCAACATCAAAAAAACGCTCAGGGAACTGCTTTGCAAATTGCACCATGCCTGAGCCTTCGCACATCGCAGGAGTAATCGCTAATAAACGATCATCCTGTACAGCTTCATCACATAACCACTGACCAAAAACATCTGAATATTTCGGTGCAGTTGCCACAGCAGCAGGTGCATTCAGTTTACTGATGGCATGGTATTTAATTTGATCTGCTTCGGCAGGTGCAAAGCCTTTACCTTTTTTGGTATAGACATGCATTAAACGTGGGCCTTTGCGTTTTTTTAAGGCTTCAAACACGTGTGTTAATTGTTCAACATCGTGCCCATCAAAAGGACCAAAGTAGTCAAAGCCAATGGCTTTAAATAGGTTGTCTGCAGCATCGGTAGCAGCACAATGTAGGCGTGAGTTATACGCCCATTCAGGATGAGGTTGAATATAAGCTTCGCCATTTTCAGAAATATTCACCGATTGACCACTTTCCCAAATCGCAGCCAAATGCTTAGCAAAACCACCGGTACTGCATGAGATCGACATATCGTTGTCGTTCAATACCACCATGAGGTCAGCATTGTGTGCCACCGCATCGTTCATGGCTTCAAAAGCCATGCCCGCTGTCATCGCGCCATCACCCACGATTGCCACCACATGACAGGGATCTTGCTTGAAGCGACGTGCCAATGACATCCCAAGACCAGCAGAAATCGCTGTTGATGAATGGCCTACGCCAAAGGTGTCAAATTCAGATTCTTCACGGGCAGGAAACGCTGCCAAACCATCTTTAGCACGAATCGTCACTAATTGTTCACGACGACCCGTTAAGGCTTTATGCGGGTAGGCTTGATGACCCACATCCCAAATCAGACGATCACGTGGTGTATCAAAACAGTAATGCAATGCCACGGTTAATTCGATCACCCCAAGATTGGCACCAAAATGCCCACCACTTTGTCCGGCCGCATACAAAATAAATTGACGTAACTCATCCGCCACTTGCTCTAATTGGCTGCGCTCGAGTAAACGAAGTTGTTGAGGATGGTTAATCGTATCCAGCAACGGTGTTACAGGGCGTTGAAATGGTATTTCTTTATACAGCATAATGTGGCAAAGCCTTCTAAAGCCTGGCAAATTCCTAAGCTCGGTCTAAATGGGTAACTCGATCATATCGTCGAATTGTATCACCTTACAATCAGCCAAACTTGTAGCGATGTAATTTTTAGCAATGATCTCGTTGGGGAGATTTTGAATGAGTCAGATTATCCTGAATAATCTTCCTATTTATCAACTATTATCGTTCGCTTTATACAAAAAAGAAAATGTTCTGCATAAATTCGTCGTTGCAATTCTACCAATGTCCAAGCATTACGCTATACTTTAGCCAATTTATAATCGAATAAACGGGTTAAGCAGTGCCTATAGAATTTGTCGCAACGTCAAGATTACCGACCGCTTTTGGTGAATTCAATATTACGGTTTTTCAGGATCCTGAAACCGGTGAAGAACACGTCGCACTCTCTAAAGGACTAGAACAAGCTCCCACTGAACCTGTTTTAGTTCGCATCCACTCCGAATGCCTGACTGGTGATGCCTTCGCTTCACTCAAATGTGACTGCGGCCCACAACTTCAAGCCACCCAAAAATTAATTAATGAAGCGGGTCAAGGGGTGATTTTATATTTGCGCCAAGAAGGTCGTGGTATTGGTTTAACCAATAAAATCCGTGCTTATGCCCTACAAGACCAAGGCCATGACACAGTGGATGCCAATTTATTATTGGATCTTCCTGCCGATGCACGTCGTTATGATATGTGCCCTATCATGTTGAATCATCTCAACATTACGGCTGTGCGTCTCATTACCAATAACCCATTAAAAATTGAAGCGCTCCAAGAGCAAGGCGTGAATGTCGTTGATCGTGTTCCGCTGACTGTGGGTTTAAATCCATTCAACGAACAATATTTAAAAACCAAACATGATCGTATGTCGCATATGTATCAAAAGGACGATTTTTAAAAGTCCTTTAAATTCTCCATCTATAAATCCCTCCAAACCTCCCTTTACAAAAGGGAGGCTTTCCCCTCTTTAAATAAAGAGGGGTTAGGGGAAATTCAAATCGTCATCGAAAAAATACGATTTTCCGGCACACGGCGTTTTAACCTTAAGTCAAAAGCCATGCAGATATTACGTACAAAAGGTTTGCCTTTTTCGGTAATTTGGATGCTCTGATCACCCAACTCTAATAATCCATCCGCCTGCATTTCTGTTAATTGTGCCACCACTTCATCAATTTCTGGAAATTGCATGTCTGTATTTGCCCACGAAGTATGGAATGTACACATCAAATTCAGAATATGTTTACGGATAATCAAGTCTTCTTCAGTCAGCACATGACCTCGATAAACAGGAATTTGGTTTTGCTCTAAACGTGAATAATAGTCTTCAATTTTCTTTTCATTTTGTGCAAAGCTGTACCAACTATCACTGATCGAAGATAAGCCGAGACCAATCATCAGTTGGGTTTTCGATGCGGTATAGCCCATAAAATTACGGTGCAAACTGCCCTGCTGAAAAGCTTGATACATCGGATCTTGGGTTAATGCAAAATGATCCATCCCAATTTCATGATAGCCTTGCGCCAGTAGCTGTTTTTTACCTTCTTCATAGCATTGACGCTTTAAATCATCTTTCGGGACATCGGCATCTTTAAAACCACGCTGACCATTGCCCTTAATCCATGGTACATGTGCATAGCTATAAAAGGCTAGACGATCTGGCATCAAACGATTGGTCTGTTCAATGGTATGCAACACGTCGTTTAAATCCTGAAATGGCAAACCAAAAACCAAGTCATGCGAAATAGAGGTATAGCCAATATCACGTGCCCACTGTGTCACTTGTTCAACATGTGCAAAGGGCTGAATACGGTGGATGGCTTTTTGCACCTTCTCATTATAATCCTGCACTCCATAACTTACGCGTCGAAAACCAACATCATACAAAGCTTGTAAATGCTCACGTGTGGTATTGTTCGGATGCCCTTCAAAGCTAAATTCATGTGTATCGGCAATATCAGCATGCACTAGAATGCCTTGAATCAACTGGGTGAGATGCTCAGGAGAAAAGAAAGTAGGCGTTCCCCCGCCCAAATGAATTTCTTTAATTATTGGCCGGTCGACCAAGAGCTGACAATATAAGCCCCATTCTTTCAGCACCGCCTGAATATAAGGCAGCTCCATCTCATGTTTTTTTGTGACTTTTTTATGGCAGCCACAAAACGTACATAAGCTTTCACAAAATGGTAAATGGATGTACAGACTGATGCCTTCGCTGTGATTGGTCTCATCAAATGAACGCTTCAATCCCTGTTTCCACTGTTGCAATGAAAACTCAGCTTCCTCCCAATACGGCACGGTTGGATAACTGGTATAGCGTGGACCTGGTACATTATATTTTTGAATTAAAGAACTCGCCCGCTGAGACATCGATGCACCATTTCAATCAATGAGATTCAATTTAAATCTACCTTATGATTATTGTGCTGAGCTTCAGAAGTGAATTCAACCTAGCAAATTTGTCGGAATAGGCCCAATTTCAGCCAGAGCAATTGCTGCTAACTTTGCATGATCTTTTGGTTTAATCACTAGATATCTAAATTTAAAGCAAAGATCCGATGCTGAGTATCGGGAAAAATGCCTTAAGTTTTCACGTAATTTATGCTTTGATGACACTTATCTTTAAATTATTTTAATAAAGGTCACCATGCAGAATCCAACTTCAGCCGATATTCAACGTGTAGATGAATTCCTTCGCGATTTACAGGCACGGATTTGTGCCGCATTGGAACAGCAAGAACGTGCTGGTGGCGGAAGTGCCGAATTTGCGATCGATGACTGGGAACGCCTTGAAGGTGGTGGTGGTCGCTCACGTGTTCTTCAAAATGGAACGGTGATTGAAAAAGGCGGTGTGATGTTCTCGCACATCAATATTTCAAAATTACCCGCCTCTGCGACTGAACGCCATCCCGCTATTGCAGGTGCAAAAGCACAAGCCATGGGCGTGTCGTTGGTAATTCACCCGAAAAACCCCAACGTCCCAACCTCACATGCCAATGTGCGTTTATTTGTCGCCGAAAAAGAAGGACAAGATCCGATTTGGTGGTTTGGCGGTGGTTTTGACCTCACTCCATTTTATCCAAATGATGAAGATGTCTTGTCTTGGCATCAAACTGCCCATGATCTTTGTGCCCCATTTAGCGATACACTCTATGATGAACATAAGAAATGGTGTGATGACTATTTCTATCTCAAACACCGTGATGAACAACGTGGTGTGGGCGGTTTATTCTTTGATGACCTCAACCAATGGGACTTTGAAACCTGTTTCAAATATATGCAGGCCGTGGGTAATGGTTATTTAGAGGCGATTTTACCAATCTTCCAAAGAAACCAAGACAAAGCCTATACCGAAGCACAACGAGACTTCCAACTTTACCGTCGTGGTCGTTACGTTGAATATAACCTAGTGTATGACCGTGGCACCTTATTTGGTTTACAAACTGGTGGGCGTATTGAATCCATTTTAGTAAGTATGCCACCTTTGGCGGGCTGGTCGTATCGTCCTGAATGGGAAGAAAATTCTCCAGAGAAAAAGCTCACCGACTTTTATTTAAAACCGCATGATTGGCTTAATATATTGAAATAAAATAGATAGACATGTATTTGCCTCTGTCCATCAGGGGCTTTTCATTGCCTTTTAATTAAAGTATTTATATTAATTAAAGTATTTATATTTCTAGGTAATATCTTGATGCATAAATAAATTTTTTAAGCATTTACTTTGTAATCATATTGCTCAACAATGACACATCTTTTAAACAGCTTTACGCTATGTCATTGCACAATGTGTCAATAAACTCATGGCTGTAACTTTCTTGTACGGAGTACAACGCACATGACACATCAAACACTCAATAAAAAAGCAGTCAGTCTTACTGCCTTGGTGTTTTGGAGCTTTGCTGTTGTGCTGATCAGCGCTATCAGTACTAATATTTTTTCCGAAACGTCTTTGAATGACAATTTGGCTATTGGCTTCATGGTGGTTGCCTTGATTGGTTTAGTCATCAGTGCTGCCAGCATCTTGATTCAAAGCGTCTTAGATATTTGTAATCCTTAATTTTCCGCCCTTATTTCACGATTTTAAGACTGCCCGAACTTTAGCCATCATCACATTTGGCGTATATTGTCTGCTCTTTCACATCTACATGGACGCTGTGCAATGAGCAAACAATTTGCCGTGATTGGCAACCCGATTGAACAATCACGCTCACCTGAACTTCATCATGCCTTCGCTGAAAAAACAGGCCTCGACATTCAGTACAGCAAACGACTTGCGCCACTCGATGGTTTTCAGCACAGTGTCGAATCCTTCTTTGCCGAAGGTGGCATCGGTATGAATGTCACTGTTCCGTTTAAAGAACAAGCCTATGCACAATGTAGCGTGCTTACTGAACGTGCCAAAATTGCAGGTGCGGTCAATACACTTTGGATGCAAGATGGCGTACTCCATGGCGATAATACCGATGGACAAGGCCTAGTTGATGCCATCCGTGCCTTAGATTGGAATTTAGAACAGAGCGATATTTTAATTATTGGTGCAGGTGGTGCGACACGTGGCGTGATTTACCCACTGGTACAAGCCGGGGCCAAAAAAATCGTCATTGCCAACCGTACTTTAGCGCGTGCTGAGCAATTGGTCGCTGATTTAAAAACTGCCGTCCCCAATGCCGAACTTGCAGCCATTGCCCTCGCCGAATTAGCAGGTCAATTTGATCTGGTGATTAATGCCACATCGGCAAGCTTAACGGGTGATCCGCTAATTTTGCCTGAAGCTTTACAATTCACGCACGCCTATGAAATGGCCTATGGCAAACCATCGACATTTTTGGATCTAGCCAAAGCACGCCATGTTCCAACCTCAGAAGGTTTTGGCATGTTGGTTGGTCAAGCGATTGAATCTTTTTCCATTTGGAATGGCGTCAAACCTGATCTAAAAGACTTTCTATAATTCAAAATGATTTGCTCAATTCACTTTCTGAGCAGTCGAAACACCTAAAAAAAGAACCTCAATTGAGGTTCTTTTTTTGATCCAACTTACTTCTTATGTTTTTGTATGGCTTTATAGGTCTCATAATAAGCCGATTGGCTGAACAACTCTTCGTGTTCTGCTGCTAGGCCTTGCAATGACGCTTCTGATAATTTTCCTTTGATATCATCAGCAAAGGCTTGCGCATAGATTTTTGATGCTTTCACCAAATGCGCTTTTTCAGTTCCTTCCAGTTCATAACTGGCTAAAAAGTTTTGTTGATATAAATGTGCAAATATCGCCTGATCAGTCTTATAGTTTTTTTGCAATTGTTTCCACTCAACCTGAGCTTTGTACTCACCAATCCCCGACTGCACATAATGATTGACCGAAGAACCTAAGTCATCAAAGTCTTGATAGCGATGCAAAGCATGCTTATCACGTAATTGATTTAAACGTTTCAGCGCATTGCCTGTTGGCTCTTTTAAGCCATCAACAAATCGATATGCATAAACTTCTGCAATTTCATTCAAATCATTGGCTGAGTAATAACGCACATACTGAGCGCGATAGTTAGCAAATGCCACGACAAATGCCGCTTGATAGGCTTTCACTTCAGATTGATGACGTTTATAACTTTGCAATGCCACAGTACTGAGATATTCAGGAAGTTCGATTTCTTCATTTGCAGCACGGACATCATCAACCGATGCAGTTTCTGCTTCAGCAAGCAGAGGATCATTTCCTGTGATCGGCGCAAGCAGGCCTTTCAACATATTTTCAAAGAGTGAATCTTTACTGACTTCCTCAATGGATTTTGCCTGTTTCATGGCTTGACGATCAATTTTAGTCGCATTGCCATAATTCAAGATTTGGTTGCTACTTTTCAGCTTTAATTGACCTAAACGTGGCTCATTAAAGGCCAATTGATAGTCCATTACTTTGACTCGGCCTTTATGATCTAAGCCTACATCCATCACGACATTCGAAGATGATTTATCCTGTGTATTCAGCACCTGCGCAATTTCAGCTTGATGCTTTTGCCATAATTGCTGAAATTGTTTTACATCGATAAGTTGTTCACTTTGATATTGCTGGAATACTGGTTTTAATTGCTCAACAGCATCCGAAATCTCTGAATCTGTATTGGATGCGTCCGCAGCAGAGGCCGATGGTACAGCATCTTCTTGCAGCGGTATCACCCGAACATCTTGATAATCCTGACACAGTGTGACTTTACCAATCGGCACCTGTTTGGTGTTCATCAAGGCCTGACAGACTTCCTCAGATAAATTCGCTGTTTCATCATCTTCTTCTGAAGCCGCATAAGCTTCGGTTACTTCAGTATCCGAACTATAGGCTTCTTCATCATCACCCGCGGTCGCCTCCGCATATGCACTTGCAGTATCGATCGCGTATTCAGCAGATTCAGCGGCAGAAGACGTTTGTTCTTCTTCCGTTTCATGTTGGTGATACATCAGGCCATGCATTTTCGCATTGAGCAGCTCATTCACACGTTCTACAGATGCATAAGCCGCATCATAGTCTTCATCCTCAGCTGCTGCCGCTACTGCACCTCCCGCCGCTTCAGCCGCAGCCATCGCCTCTTCGGAAGCACTGTGATGCACAGCAGCGTCCACAGATTCATCTTGCTCGGCGTCACTATTACGCTGACCTTTGATTTGCGTGGTGTAATAGTTGGCATTCACAAAATCGAAAAGTTCAAGCTGGGTGTATAGCGCATTAAGATCACCCACATAGCGGATTTTTTTAGTCAGCCCTGCATTTTTTTCATCACGTGTTAAAGCAATATTTTGCACTTGATTTGGCTCTGCCAAGACATAGGGCAAAGCATTCATTTGTTTTAAATAGTCAGCAAATTTTTTCAAATCGTACTGAGCAATCGTCTCTTTATGTTTTGAAAAATCCACATAAGCCAAGCTGCTTTGGCTTTCACGATTTACCATAAACGGCATGAACGCAAAGTAGTTGGTATAAAATTTATGTTGATTAAAATCAATGATCATCGGCAACTGTGCATTCACCTGCAAAGTCGGTTTTTGATAACTCAATTGCAAGGTTAAGGCAGCAAGTTTTTCTCTAAAATGTACTGAACCACTATAGCTAAACTGTAAATCATTCAACACATTCAGCAGTGATTGAGCAATTTTAGATTGCGGAGAAACGCCATCATCTTCATCGCTATAGCGCGCTGATGGTGGGATCGATTCATTGGCAATAGCTTGATAGAGCTGTTTCTTTTCTTTTTGGCTAAATGGAATATTTTGGGTTTTAATCAACTGATCCAGTTGTTTTTTAAGTTTAGGATCCAGCTCTGGCTGTGTAATAGTTGCAGGCTTTGACTTGGTTTCAGGCTTTTTTTCATCAAACTGAATATCGGTCTGAATTGAAAATTGCCCTTTCATGTCATAACTGGCATTTTCAAACATTGCGTTTAAGCCTTGAGTGGCTTGTTGCCCGAGAGACTGCTCTGTTGAATTGGTTTTTATGACATGTTGAGCACACCCAGTAATACTCAAACCCAGTAAACAAAGTGTTATATATTTTAATCGCATAATTGTACGAAAGACCTAAGTTCTTTATGATTTATTAAAAGAAAAAAATGATCAAAAGATCAACACCCAGTCTATCAGAAGTTTACTTTTCACATGTTGGTTAAATATTACAATTCGCCTTTCTGACATTTTTTAAGGGCGTATTCATCAATGTTTTTTGGATGAAATTATGAATAATCAAATCATCAATACAGATAATCCAAAAAAATTTAGATATTAGGATTAAGACTATGCCTGCATATAAAGCGCCTTTACACGATATTCGTTTCTTAATGAATGAAGTGCTCGATTACCCAGCACACTACAAAACTTTGTCTAATGGTGAAGCTGCTGATGCAGATACTGTCGACATGATTTTAGAAGGTGCAGCGGATTTTTGTGAAAACATCCTTTCACCTTTAAACCAAACGGGTGATGAAGAAGGCTGTCATTTTGAAAATGGTGATGTGAAAACACCAAAAGGGTTTAAAGAAGCCTATGACCAATTTGTACAGGGTGGCTGGCAAGGTCTGTCTTTCCCTGAAGAATTTGGCGGTCAAAACTTGCCACAGTCGTTGAATCTCATCAAATCTGAAATGATGGGTACAGCAAACTGGTCATTCCAAATGTATCCGGGTCTCAGCGTAGGTTGTATCAACACCATTTTACAATTTGGTTCAGAAGAACAGAAAAACCAATATTTACCGAACCTTGTTGCTGGAACTTGGTCAGGCACCATGTGCTTAACTGAACCTCAATGCGGTACCGACTTAGGTCAGGTAAAAACCAAAGCGGAACCTCAAGCTGACGGTAGCTATGCAATTTCTGGTACAAAAATCTTCATCTCTGCGGGTGAGCATGATTTAACAGATAACATCGTGCATATCGTACTTGCTCGTCTTCCAGATGCTCCTGCAGGTACTAAAGGGATTTCATTGTTCATCGTTCCAAAATTCCTTGTGAAAGCAGACGGTTCAGTGGGCGAACGCAACCCAGTGACTTGTGGTTCGATTGAACACAAAATGGGGATCCGTGCTTCGGCAACAGCTGTGCTGAACTTTGACAATGCCATTGGTTACTTGATCGGTGAAAAACACAAAGGCCTACATGCAATGTTCACCTTTATGAACACTGCACGTATTGGTACAGCAATTCAAGGTATTGCACATGCTGAATTGGCATTCCAAGGCGCACTTCCATACGCGAAAGAACGTATGTCTATGCGCGCACTTTCAGGTAAAAAAGATCCTGAAAAAGTAGCCGATGCGATTATTCACCATGCAGACGTACGTCGTATGCTTTTAACTCAAAAAGCGATCGCTGAAGGCGGCCGTTCAATGATTTACTATGCAGCTCAAATTGCGGACAAAATGACTGATGCTTTAACCCGCGGTGATACAGCAGCGTTTGAAGCACATGATGACCACTTAGGCTTCTACACCCCGATTCTCAAAGGTTTCTTAACCGAAATGGGTTATGAAGCTGCAAACCATGGTATGCAAGTATACGGTGGTCATGGTTATATTAAAGAATGGGGCATGGAACAAATTGTTCGTGACTCACGTATCTCTACTCTCTACGAAGGCACAACTGGTGTTCAAGCACTAGACTTGATTGGTCGTAAAGTTCTGTTGACCTCTAAAGGTAAAGTGATTCGTGACTACACAGCTGAAATCTTGAAGTTCTGTGGTCAACATGCACGTAACAAATACATGCGTCGTTTTGCGTGGGACTTAACGAAGCTTTGCGCACAGTGGAATGCATTAACGGTTCGTATCATGCTTGCAGCACGTAAAGACCGTGACATCGTATCTTCTGCTTCTGTCGATTTCTTAATGTTCTCTGGCTACGTGATGATGGCTTATTTCTGGGCACAACAAGCTGCCGTAGCTTCTGAAAAATTAGCAGAAGGCAATGGTGCAGAAGTTCCTGAGTTCTATAAAGCAAAAATCAAAGTGGCAGACTTCTACTTTGAACGCCTATTACCACGCTCACAAGGTCACGCTGAAGCAATGGTTAACCCATCGAAGACCATGACTTCTTTGGCTCCTGAACACTTTAGCTTTGACTACTAAGCTTTAAACCGAGTTAAATGACTCTATAAAAAGACCGCTTCGGCGGTCTTTTTGTCTTCTCTTTTAATTTTCATCTATAGCGATAATGAGCAGCATTCTTAATTTCTTCATGAGGTAATAACAATGTATAAAGATGAACTTTATATGGAGAAATATTGTTGTATTTTTCAAAAAAATAATTTTATTTAATAAATATTAAATACTTAAATTAAATTTCACTCGATGATTTTAGCTTTACATTTGTATCTCATACAACTTCATATCTTCTCCATAGCCTCCCCCTATGATGAATTCATTGATTCATAAAGAGCGTAACCATGAAAAAACTGATGTCTTCATTAATGATTGGTCTAATTGCAACAACTGCGACAATGTCTGCAATGGCAGCGCCTGCATTCGATCATAAAAATCCGCCACCTGCTGCACACTTCGATAAAAAACCTGTACCGCCTAAAACAACACATCACAAACCTGCTGGGCCGCAAATAGTGAAAAAAGAGCATCAACAAGCTCATGCAAAATTTGCCAAACAAAATCATAAGGCCGTAGCTTTTAAAGGCAATCAACACAAACCTGTTTCGCAGCATAAATTACCGCCAATGCCACCGAAACATCGTTAAGCTAAATTAAAAAAAGACCGCTCATGCGGTCTTTTTTTAATATTTACTTTGCTTTATCAGCAATAAATTCTTTAATCTCTATGGGTTTATCTTTTACCAACTCAACTGTGCCTTCATTCACACCATTAAAGTTCTTAAAGTGAATTGAAACACCTTGGTCGTTGGCAAGTCGTACACCACTTCCTGAAACTCCTCGTTTCAATTCATACACACGATCAGAATTATCAGTCAATTGTGCGGTTTCAAAATTATCTTTGGTTTTTAACTCAAGGCTTAGATCTTGTGGCCCTGTAAAGTGAATCACTTGCTCATCTTGAGCTACTGCAACATCGTTTGTTTGTGCAGTTGTGGCCGTTGCCTCTGTTGCAACATTTTGTTCTGATGGTGCTTTTTTATCGGTGCAACCCACCAAAGCTATAGTTAATAACGTCGCAGTTAAAATATATTTCATTTTCTGAAGTTCCTTTATGCCATGTAAATTCAATTATCAACTGAATAATTTCATACACATTCTGCAAATTACATTCGAAATATGAAAAATTACTTGTCGCTCAAATTTTAAAACAAGTTTGACATAGCTTTCATTACAGGAATTCTTCCAATACTGAATTTAAAAAGATATGTCCCTGCTCGGTACAAGACAAAAGTGTTGGATCACTGACCATCAATTTACGTTCACGTAATGAGTTCAATAACTCGGCAATCGGCTCTAAACTTTCCCCTGTACGCTCGCTATATAGCTTGGCTTCCACCCCATGATTTAAACGAAGTGCATTCATCATAAATTCAAAAGGCATGTCGGCTGCTTCGATGCGCTTAAACTGAAGATGTTCAGCAGGTACTTTGGCTAAATAGTCTTTCGGCAATCGGGTTTTTTGGAAACGATACACCCCGTCTGGCATGGTCACTTTGCCATGTGCGCCTGCGCCAATCGCCAAATAATCGCCAAACTGCCAATAATTTAAATTATGTGCCGACGGCTTTTCTTTACGCCATGCCGATACTTCATAATTGATAAAGCCTTGCGCTGTTAAATAGGCTTCGCCCTGTTCTTGAATATCTTCAAGCACATCATCGACAGGTAAAATCGGCTGGGTGCGGAAAAAAACCGTATTCGGCTCAATCGTCAATTGATACCACGACACATGGGTTGCCCCATTTTCAACAGCAAGTTTTAAATCCAACAGTGCTTGTTCTAGACTTTGCTCAGGAAGGCCATGCATTAAATCAACATTCACTCGCTCAAAGCCTGCTTCTCGCGCATGCTGAATGGCTTGAATCGCATCATCATTGGAATGAATACGACCCAGTTTTTGTAAATGCTCTGGATTAAAACTTTGTACACCAATTGAAAGTCGGTTAATGCCTGCGTCTAAATAACCCGCAAAAGGATCGTGCTCAACCGTGCCCGGATTGGCTTCTAAGGTAATTTCACAGTCCGCTTCAAATGGCACTAACGCTTTGAGTTGAGCAAATAACCATTGATAGCCTTTGGATGAAATGAGCGATGGTGTACCCCCACCAATAAATACACTATGAATCAGGCGACCCTGAGCAAAATCGACTTGCGTTTTAAAGTCTTCAACCAACGCCTGTAAATATTCTTGTTCTAAGTCTAAAGACAATTCACCATTCGGCACTGCATGCGAATTAAAGTCACAGTATGGACATTTGCGCACACACCACGGCATGTGAATGTATAAAGATAACGGAACAACTGCAGGATTTAATTCAACCAAGGAAAATGCTCAAAAGGAACAAAAGAAGTAAGCACATTTTAACATGACTGCATCAGAGCGCTTATGAAATCTCATCCACAATACAGTAGACTAATAAATTTAAGAAGAATTAGATGATTAGAAGATGAAAATAAGTAGCCATTTATTGTACTTACTGCCGCTCGCGATGGGTGTTGGTATCGCTATGACCATTCAAACAGCGATCAACAGCCAATTGCGTGAATATTTATATTCACCGCTGCAAGCTGCCCTTTTTTCTTTTTTGATTGGTACAATAGTCCTCGCCTTTATGGTGTTTTTTCAATCGGCCGAAAAACCGGACTTTGCAAGTTTTGCTCAAATCCCTTGGTATTTATGGCTGGGGGGATGTTTGGGTGTTTATGCCATCAGTATCAGTATTTATACCGCACCGAAACTGGGTTTTTTATCCCTCTCCGGTCTGATTATTTTTGGACAGATCTTAATGTCGATGGTATTTGACCATTTTGGCTTGCTCGGCACTGAAAAAACCCCGATTAACTGGCAACGCTTATTGGGTGGCGTGGTGATTTTTATTGGTGTGCTTCTCACTTTCCAACGCTAAGACCTCATTCCTAAGCACCTCACAAGAAATGAGTACATTCTGTGTCTACTGTCACGGCTGTAACAAGCAGCAAGTATGAATTAAAACAACTGTTTCATTTAATGATCCCGATATTGATTACGCAGTTTGCGCAAGCGGGATTTGGTCTCATTGATACCATCATGGCTGGACACATGTCCGCCAATGACCTTGCAGCCATTGCGGTCGGGGTCGGTTTATGGATACCGGTCATGCTGCTGTTCAGCGGCATTATGATTGCAACCACCCCATTAGTGGCAGAAGCCAATGGTGCTCGCACGCCTGAAAAAATTGCCACCATCGCCCGTCAGTCTTTGTGGGTTGCGTTGTTTCTTGGCATTATCGCTGCACTGGTTTTACAGGCAATGCCGCTGCTTTTACCGTTATTGGGTGTCCCTGAAGTATTACTTCCGAAGGCGAGCTTATTCTTACACGCCATTAGTTTAGGTATGCCTGCTGTCACCATGTACGCAGCTTTACGTGGTTACTCAGAAGCATTGGGGCATCCACGTCCAGTCACTGTGCTGAGTCTGCTGGCCTTATTGGTGTTAATTCCACTGAACTTTATTTTTATGTATGGTTTAGGCCCAGTCCCTGAATTGGGTTCTGCTGGATGTGGTTTTGCCACCGCGATTTTGCAATGGTTAATGTTCTTTGCTTTGGCGATGTACGTTTTCAAAGGATCGGCCTATCAAAAAACCCAACCTTTCGCTGCTTTTGAAAAAATGAACAGTGAATGGATCAAACGTATTTTAAAACTCGGCTTTCCCATTGGCTTAGCTATTTTCTTTGAAGTCAGTATTTTTAGTACAGCCGCTATTGTGTTGAGTCCCTTGGGCGAAGTCACCATTGCAGCGCATCAAGTCGCCATTTCGATTACCTCGCAATTGTTTATGATTCCCATGTCACTGGCGATTGCGCTGACCATTCGGGTCGGTACCTATTATGGGGAAAAAAACTGGCTAGCTATGCGAAAAGTCCAGAAAGTCGGTATGTTGACAGGGACGGTATTTGCCCTAATTACCATGTTGCTGCTTTGGCTTTTACGTAATGAAATTGTGTCACTGTATACCAATGACTATGATGTGACTCAGCTTGCGGTGTACTTGGTGTTGTTCGCGATTGCCTATCAATTGATGGATGCATGGCAAGTGAGTGCCGCAGGGTGCTTACGTGGTATGCAAGATACCAAAGGACCAATGTGGATCACTATGATCGCGTATTGGATCATTGCCTTCCCTGTCGGGATCTATCTTGCACGCTTCACCACGACTGGTGCTGCAGGCGTTTGGATTGGCCTAATTGTGGGTCTGACTGTCGCCTGTATACTGCTACTTACACGTTTATTTATGATGAATAAACGTTTAGCTCAAGCGGGATAAGCCCTTAAAAATCATCTAAAAAGTTACTTAAAAAAGACGGCTAGGCTATGCAGAAGATTAATGCAAATTAACACGCTGCATAGCAACGCCATAAATAAAAAGCACGAAGAAGAGGAAAATAAACATGTCCCATGTATTTCGCTTGATCAGTCTCTGTCTGAGCTTAGGCTTTTCCATGTCACTACAGGCTGAACAGTCAATCAACCGACATGAATTTCCTTTATATTACGCACCCATCAAAGTTCAATCACAACCCGAATTTGATTACATCAATCAAGCACTTTGGACAGCCTTTCGCTTTTATCATGAACAACAGGCGGACTCATATACCGCACGTTTAAAATTAAGTTGTCAGCAGTCTGGTATGGCGTATACCTATCAAGACTTCATCAAGGCCAATCAAAAGTTTGCCTCTGCGGACGATCAGGATTTTATCGTGACGCAAAACCTCATCACATTGAATGAAAATTTACACCATAACCAATGCAGTAAATATCTCGGTCCACATTTAGAACTGGAAAAAACTGAATCTAGCGAAGCAGCAAAAGCCAACTAATTAAGCGCCTCGATGGCATTTTTTAAACCTTGTGGCACTTGGCTGTCGTCTTCTACGTCTTTCACGATCGCCTGCCCGACGATCACATCTGTCCCATTAAAACTCATGGTTGGTGAGCCATACAATTCATAGCCTTCATTTAAAGCTTTGGTCACACGAGCACAGAAATTGACATCATCTTTACCGGTTAAATAGCGATACACTTTCATCGTTCAGTTCTCTTCTAGCGACGCGATATTTTAAACCATTCAGCGCGTGGCTTAAATTTGCCTGAATTATTTTCAGTATTTACATTTTTGCCCATCATTTTATCAATGCAAATAAAGTCTTAACAATTTAAAGTAGGCAGTTTGTGTTTTGTCGCCTATGATCGGTATTAGATAATAAATGATGATCTTGAGGAACATCACATGGCAAAAACGGCTAGCACACCGGGTCGTCGCTTTATGAAACTTGCCAGTATGACGGCAAGCATTGCTACTAAAACCGTTTCCAATTCCATCCGCAATATCACTGCCGATGAAGAACAGAAAAATGCATCTCGCAGTAAACTTTTTCAGGACATCGGTCTGCAAATTGCAGACACTTTGGGTGAAATGAAGGGTGCGGTGATGAAAGTCGGACAAATTGCCTCGCAGTACAAAGACATTTTTCCACCTGAAGTCGCAAAAGCCATTAGTAAATTACAACGCCAAGCGCCAGCAATGCCCTTTGCTGAAATTAAGGCCCAAGTAGAACAAGAACTCGGCAAACCCCTCGCGCAAATTTTTAAAAGTTTTGAAGAACAACCTTTTGCCGCTGCATCCATTGGGCAGGTGCATAAAGCCGTGTTACCTAATGGTCAGCAGGTGGTGGTGAAAGTGCAATATCCGGGTGTCGAAGAAGCCTGTGAAAGTGACTTAAAACAAGTTCGCCTTGCACTTCGTCTGATGGGCGTATTAAAAATTGATCGGAAGTTACAAGACAAGCTATTTCGTGAAATTCAGGACAGTTTAGACAACGAATTGAACTATGAAATTGAAGCGCAAAACTTAGATGTAGCCCGTGCTTTTCATAGTGCGCTGGATGACAAAATCATTATTCCACAGGTCTATAAAGATTATTCTTCACGTCATATTTTGACTCTAAGTCTAGAGCTTGGCGACAGTATAGAAACTGCCAGTACGTGGTCACAAGAAACCCGAAATGCCTTGGGAAGACGCTTATTCCGTGCTATAGGCCGTGAAATTTTCTTCCTTAAACGTTTCCACTGTGACCCGCATCCGGGCAACTTCGCCTTTCGTGAAGATGGTTCAGTCATCGTATATGACTACGGCGGTGTGAAAACCCTATCTCCTGAAATCGTGTCGCACTTTAAGCAATTGATCAATGCTGCACGCAAGCACGATATTCCACTGATGGAACAGCAACTGGATGCCCTACATTCCCTCAATGAACTCGGTAAATTCCCTACAGAGTTGTATGAGCAATGGCTTGAAGTACTGATGCGTCCGCTGACCACACAATACGACTTTGCTGAAAATTCAGCGCACCATGACGGGGTAGAATTAATTAAGCCATCTCTTAAATACTGGGATGTGTTTAAACCGTCGCCAGACACCCTGATGGTGAACCGGACTGTTTCAGGGCATTATTGGAATTTGATTCATTTGAAAGTGAATGACAATCTCAATGATCTCTTTGATGAGTTGGTCCCACCTAGCGCTTAAGGGAGCGTAAAGCGCTGATGATTGCCCGATGAATTTCGGGCAATATTTGCATTTTTAATTGTTATGTTATAACATTTCTTTAATCAATAAATTTAAGGAACAGAAGAATGCGTGCCAACATCCATCCCGAATACCGTGAAGTGCTCTTTCATGACACCAATGCCAATGCCTTTTTTGTGATTGGCAGTACTTTAAGTACCAATCAAACCAAAGAGTTTGAAGGCAAAACTTATCCGTATGTGACACTCGATATTTCAAGTGCATCACATCCTTTTTATACAGGTGAACAACGTCAAGTGAATAACGAAGGACGTATTGCGAACTTTAATAAACGCTTTGCGCGTTTCAAACGCTCACAATAAGTTCAGTTTAGATTAAGTTTTTTCTTTTAAAATTAAAACATTAAAGAAGTTCAGGGTTCCCCTCCTCCAGCCTGAGCTTCTTTTTTTATGTCTGAAATTTTGTGGTTTTCAAGCGTTGTTTTAAACATCTATTTTTAAAATCGAATGAAATAAGTAATATCCCAGCCCCAATACGATGACACCAATCACCACACTGGAAATGGCATAACTAAATGCCAGCCCACTTTGCCCTTGTCTAAGTAGTTGAAAGGTTTCTAAGCCGAAACTCGAAAATGTGGTAAAGCCACCTAAGATCCCGACCATAAGCAATAAGCGTGCTTCATTTTGTAGAACGGGATATTTTTGGCTAAATGCAAAAAACACACCTGCACAAAAGCAACCTAAAATATTCACCCACCATGTTGCCCACGGAAAGAGCACGGTTGGCTTGGCCAATAACAGTCCTGCTGCATAGCGAAGTGTTGCCCCAATTGCGCCGCCACATGCGACCAAAAGCCAGTTCATATTTGTCCTACTTCAACATCATTGGTATCTACAATTTAGGCAACAGACTGCCTAAGGTCGCCCTTCAATATACACGCATTTAATTTACGCAAATAGTGTTAAATGTTTGGGCCAAAGCTTGCTATAGTCTGCAACACTTTGCGGTATTTTTTTATTGAAAGAGGACATTATGGCTCAGGAATTATTAGATCAACTCCAAGCAGGGACTGCGAAATTTTCAGATGTGATTGCATTTATTGAAGCGCGTTATAACCACACACCAACTGCTTTTACCAATGGCAAACAAGCCAATGCAGCGACTGAAAACCAAGGCAGTGCCAAAGTATTTTCTTTTGCCCAATTGAATGGTCTAAACCAAGCTGAAACCTTAAGTCTTTTTGCTGAACATTATGCTGCTGTTTTGGCGACACCAGACGCAACTGACCACCAAAACATTCGCCAATTTATGCAAAATGGTTGGGAAGGTATTCAATTTGACGGTCAAGCGCTGAGCGCGAAATAATACATACGTGGACGTTTTAAATCAGTTCGTCTGCCATAAAAAAGCCAGTATAAATACTGGCTTTTTTATCTTTTCATCATTGGTTCAAATCAAGATACTCGAACTCTGCAAGTCCATTCAGCCATCGCGGTTTTTTCCCAAGCTCGTGCATGCTTCAAATGTAGTAATTCTTCACCGGCAGTCAATGCGGTAAAACGATAAGTTTTTTGACCACCGGCACCTAGCACTGGTGTCGCATCTGCAGCAGCAGCTTGTTGTTGTTGAGCTGATTGAAACACTTCTTCAACTTTAAAAAGTTTCGGTTGCTCAGCCAAAGACCATACATATCCGGTACTTGGATTTTCGTTTAACAGTACTTCTAAAGTTTGTCCACGATCCATCTCAAGCAAGGTCGGACAACTTTGCTGTTCAGTAAATACATGGGTTTTCCCATCTACAGTTGAACTCATACTGGTACATCCACCAAGCGCCAAACCACTCGCCATCATTAGACTCAAAATAAGCTTTTTCTTTATCGTCATTTTCATCATCAAATTATTTTACCTTGAATCTAATGCACACCGATTTCAATACGATCTCGATGCAATCGAAGTTTAGCCTTTGACTTTTTCAATCCACTGAATCGAACTTACACGAAAAACCTCACAAGCCCCATCACCCGTGTCTGTTGGGGTCAAAGATGAAGTCCAAACCAAATCTTTGTCTTTCACCTCAACCAAATCCCCTTTTAAACGCACAAGATCGCCACGTTTCACTTGAGTAATTTGTTTCGCAATTTGCGGGTTTGCAGGAATGATGTGCATATTCGACACCATCATCATGGCTTGCTTTTGCGGTACAGGAACGCGATCCATTTTCCAATTTAAGAAACGGTCATATTGATTGACTGAGATCGTGCGGGCAATTTCTGGCTCTGCAAATAAACCCCAACTGACCGCATAATCGATCGGAGAAAATTTTGCTTGTTCATCTGTTTGATAGGTTTTAGAACCTAAAATTCGGAAATCACCTTTAAATTCTTTCAAGGTAGAAATCGACTGGCCTTTGGCAGCAGGTGCTAAGCCTTTGGCAATATTATAATCTGAAGACGCTTGGACACCGACATTCAATAAAAAGCCTGCAAGCACAGTACTTAATGCAATTCGCTTGATCATCGCGTTATCCTCTTACCCTGTAATACTTCACATTACTCAATTTTAATTCTGCAATTGAGCCGACTTCATCTATTCATAATGCCCCAACCTGAACATGAGCTTAAAATCACGTCAGTTGAGCATGATGAATGTCGTTTTCACTAGTTGTAACTCTATATTACGCACACAGTCTGCATAAACCTTATGAACTTGGTAACAAAATGCTGTTATTCAGTCAATTGGTCCATATCCACGCCCTACCACATGATTTAAAATTAAAAAGACATGATTTACACTTTAAAAAAAGCCAACAACAATACTCGCTATGATTTATAAATTTTATCAACAACACATTTTTCCTCATCTTTTAAATCAAGTCATGCAAGTACCAAGCTTGATGGATAAACGACGCGAACTCCTGTTAGCCGTATCTGGTGAGGTGCTCGAAATTGGCTTTGGTACAGGTTTAAATTTAGCGTTTTATCAAAATGTCGATACGGTTTTTGCCCTAGAACCCAATCCTGATATTTTTCATTTAGCTGCTGAACGTGTACATGCAGCGCCCTTTGAGGTACAGCATATTTTAGCCGGTGCTGAAAAATTACCCTTTGCAGATGAAAGTCTAGATCATGTCGTGAGTACATGGACCTTATGCAGCATTGCCGATATTGAAACTGCGCTTGAAGAAATCTACCGCGTCCTTAAACCAACAGGGACATTTCATTTGGTTGAGCATGTACAACACAATGAAAATGGGAAAATTAAGCAGTTACAACACCTACTGACGCCCATTCAAAAGAAAGTCGCGGATGGCTGTCATTTGGATCGTAATATGCAAAAGTTGCTTGAAGATGCCCAGTTTGAATGTTTTGAAACGCAGTATTTTGATGCTGAAGGCATTCCAAAAATTGGTCAGCGCATGTTGCTCGCCCGCGCACGGAAGTTGAGTTAAAGCGTCCAAGGCCATGTTTAAGCACAATCAAATCTAGATAAAAATACCTAGTCTTTGATTAATCGAATGGCATTAATTTTTAGGATATGACAGGGCTTTTTATTCAACACATTATAGGTGTTATACGACTTCCCTGTTTTGATGGAATGTACATCCACCCATGCACCCAAAATCTCCACACGATCCCCTGATTTTAAACGACGAATACGATTTGCAACGTCTTCGGATTGAGCAATCACACTGACATTTTGCAATTCAGACTTGAGCTGTTCAACTTGTGTCGAGGGTACATTTTTCGCTTGTACGTTAAAACAGCGGTTCTGCTGCGACCATTCAAGATGATATTTTAAAGACTGGAAATCATTTGCGCCTGAACCCAGTAGCAGATCAATATTGCTGACATAGGCCAAGTCTTGAAAGCCACCCACCACGGTCGGTGCGGCCGGATGTAATGTACGACTACTCGCACTGTAGTAGCGTTTATCCAACAGCAAATATTCACCGGAAAATGCCTGAGTCGGTGTGACCTGAAAATTTTTCAGCACACCAGTTTGCTCTAAATGTGGAATGGCACGAAAATATTCAGACCATATCCACAGCATGAGCGCAAAAACGGCTGCAGTCGCTAAGAGTTTTTCCATGTGGATATTCTGTCCTTATTACTTTTCGACGGTTCTGAGGCTGAGTCACGCGAGCTTAAATGTGCTCAAAATCAATTCGGATGGTTTCAAAACGCACTCGCCCTTCGGCAATGGCTTGAGCAATCGCTTGTTGCCCTTTGGTCAAACGTGCCCCACCACTTTTAATATCAATCAGCACCACTTCGATGTCTTCAGCGAGTCCATCGCCATCACGAAAGTCGGTATAGCCATCAAAAACCACATAATCGATCGGGTCACCGAGAAACTTTGCATCGCTAGGTAAATATTGAAATTCGGGCATGATCGGCGCCATTTGTTCGGCCATTTTGCCTTTTAAAACAGCACGACTGGTATTTACACTGCGTTTTTGTGCATGGGCCAATGCCTGCTGATGTTCCAATTCTAGTTCTGCAATATATTGCTCGTATTCTGCCTTAATCCTTCCATTGCGACTGCCACTTAAAATTAAGGTGGTCAGTACAATCCCAATACACGCGCCAATGAGCATGGCCATCCAGACAGACATTTAAAATTCCTAATCTTTTTAATATATTACAGCGAAACGTATAGAAAAAACTTAGACTTTGGTTCTTTGTCATATTCCCCGCATTAAACAATGATATGCTAGGGATGAGCAGAATAAAATCTATTTAGGTCGATGAAAACGATATTAATTGCCAATCAAAAAGGTGGTTGTGGCAAAACCATCACAGCAATCAGTTTAGCCTCTGCACTTGCGCAAAAAGGTTATAAAGTGGCCTTGGCAGATGCTGACAATCAAAAGTCTGCACGTCAATGGCTCAAACAGCGCCCAGAGACTGCCGCCCCAATTCAGAGCCTAGATTGGCGTCATGAAAAGTCGATTGGTGATGTGCCAAAAGGGATTGAATATCTGATTATCGATGCACCGGGTGCGTTATCGGGTGAACATGCAGATCAGTTGGTCAGTGAAGCTCATGCCATCATTACCCCGCTACAACCATCTTTCTTCGACATCGACTCGACCCGTCGTTTTTTAAAGCATTTGCAAGAAATTAAGCGGATTCGTAAAGGTAAAGTCCAAATCCTATTGTTGGCCAATCGTGTCAAACCCAATTCTGCTCATTCCAAAGAAATTCAAGATTTTTTCAATAAAGTGGAACAACAGCCTGTTGCTTGGATTTCTGAACGCACTGCTTATGGTCAACTTGCCATGCAAGGTCTTTCGGTTTTTGACAAAACGCAAAAATTGTACCTCGGTATGCAACAACAATGGCAACCTGTGCTCAATGCCATTATTGAAGACGAAGCCGAGTGGTTTTAACCCATCATTCCACATTTTGTTGATATAAAGGCCAATCTTGCAAGGATCTAGCCTGAAAGATATTCACCATAAGTTAACAAGCTCTCGTTTTCGGGAGCTTTTTTTTCGGTTAAGATTGAACACAACATGATGAAAAAATCAGAGCACGCATTGCCAACGTTCGCACCTACATTACAAAAAGTCTTATTGTTCGGATTATTTTTTATCCTGATTTTTTTGAGCTTTAGCGTACTCAAATACTTTATTGTGCCCGTTGTTTGGGCAGCGATTATTGCTTATATGACTTGGCCGCTGTATCAATCGGTGCATCGTTTTTGTGGCAATCGTGCAAATCTAAGTGCGGCGCTGATGATCTTACTGGTGGTGCTCGTGGTGGGTCTGCCGGTGATTTTTGCGATCTTCTTGCTACAACATGAAGGCCGTAACTTGTATTTTGAATTACAAAAGCAGGTCTTCTCAGGTCATGTCAATGTGCCTGATTTTATTCGCCAACTGCCGTTTATTGGTAAAGAAGTCAGTCGTACCCTGCATGAACTGAACAATGACCCAAACAGTATTATTCAATCGGTACAAATTTGGATTCAGGGGCATTTGAACTACGGTAAAGTTTTGGTCGGCGAAGTCAGTAAAAATATCTTTAAGCTGTGTTTTGCCGTGATGTCTTTATTTTTCTTTTATCGTGATGGTCAAACCATTTTAAGTCAGGTCAGTAAAGCCCTCGAAATGGTGATCGGGCCACGTATTCATCATTATCTTGCCACCATCTCGGATACCACACGTGCCGTAGTATATGGCATCGGTCTTACCGCCATTGCCCAAGCTTTACTTGCCGGTGTGAGCTATTTTGTCGCCGATGTGCCTAACCCGATGTTATTAACCATCATTACCTTCATGTTGGCACTGATTCCGTTTGGACCACCAATTTCATATACCGCTGTGTCGTTGTGGTTATTTTCACAAGGTCAAACCATTGAAGCCATTGGCGTCATGGCTTGGGGTGTTTGTGTGGTGAGTACGGCCGATAACGTGATTCGTCCTTTAGTGATTTCAGGGGCAACGCAGATTCCATTCTTATTAATCATGTTTGGTGTTTTGGGTGGGATCGCCAGTTTCGGTCTTGTCGGTTTATTTATCGGCCCAGTGATTTTGGCAGTATTGTTAGCCATTTGGCGTGAATGGTTGCATGAAACCCAAATTGAAGCCGTCATGATGCCCAAAGCAACATTGGCACATGACTTAGACAATATAGATGATAAGCCTGAACAACCTTAATTCAGGCTTGAATTCATTAAACAAATATTACAATCAAATACTTAAATTATCTGTCATCCTGTATCCGCATCTGTTTCAATGGTTGAAACTCCATAAAAACAGACAGGATGCCAAACATGTCTTCACTATTTAAATTCGGTGCGCTTGCTGCGGTCAGTGCCCTGATGTTTACAGGCTGTGCGAGTACCTCGACTTCAACAGGTCTGAATGCAAAAACCGTGACGGTCAATGCCGTGACTGCTCAAGGTATTAGTCAAAGCATCGGTCAAATTAACTTGGTTGATAGCCCTGCTGGCTTGGTTATTCATACCAATTTAACCCAGCTTCCTCCGGGTCCACACGGTTTCCATATTCATGAAAAAGGCTCTTGTGCCCCAGCTGAAAAAGATGGAAAAGCAGGTGCTGCTCTTGCTGCAGGTGGTCACTTTAACCCTAAAGCTGCACCTCACCACGGTACGCCGCTAACAGGTCACTTGGGTGACTTACCGATCCTTCAAGTTCAAACCGATGGCACAGCAAAAGTGAATTTAATTGCACCACGTTTGAAATTGGCGGATGTACAAGGCTTAGCCATCATGATCCATGCTGGTGGTGATAATTACTCTGACGACCCTAAACCTCTAGGCGGTGGCGGTGACCGTATTGCCTGTGGTGTGATTCAATAATCGACCTTGCACATAGATTTGAACAAGCGGACTTTAAGTCCGCTTTTCTATTGAATAAAAATTGACAGTTCACAGAAAAAAGCTCAGTCTAATTTACAAAATCATTCGAATACTTCATAACTCTGTGAACACGCGACTCTCTTGGTTTCAACAGTTTCAATCCAGTGCAATCATTATGTATTGCCTGCAAATTTGTATTGTTTTGAGTGGCACCACGCTCGGATTATATTTTCTCGGTTTTCATAGTTTTATTGTGCCCGTCACCTTAGGTGCGATTGCCACTGCACTCACCGACTTTGATGACCGACTCAGCATCCGACTGCGTAATTTGCTCTATGTCTGCGTACTCTTCTTTAGTGTCAGTAGTATTTTAGATTTTCTCTATCCCTATAAGCTGCTGTTTATCTTGTATCTTTCACTTTCCAGTGCAGGATTTATTTTATTGGGGGCTTTGGGGCAACGCTATGCCACGATATCTTTTGGCACGATTTTACTATCGATTTATACCATGTTCGGCTTGGGCGAATATGAGACCTGGTATTTTCAACCCAGTTGCTTTGTTCTAGGGGCTTTATGGTATGGCTTCACCTCGATTCTCTTTTACTTGATTAAACCCACCCTACCCGTACAAGACAATCTCTCGCGTTGTTTTTTACAAATCGCCGAAGTACTGAATGCAAAAGCACGCTTATTCGACCCAGATAATGTCAACAATGTAGAACACTTACTGTATGAATTATCGCTCAAAAACAGTGATGTCATCCCGAGTTTAAACACGACTAAAGCTTCTTTACTCACCCGTTTAAAAGCCTCAAGGGCCAATAAAAACACCATCTACTGGCTGAATTTATATTTCTTAGCACAAGATATTCACGAACAGGCCAGTGCGAATTATTTACACTATGAACAAATTCATCAAAATTTTAGCCGTACCGATTTAATTTTCCGTTTTCAAAAAAATATTCGATTACAAGCGCAGGCTTGCCAACAGTTGGCCTACTGCATTTTGCATCGACAGCCCTATCAGCCTGATCCGATTACTGCGCAAGCACTGGCACATTTGCATGCCTCTTTGCAGGAGTGGATGGCCAATAATCCGCAAAATATAGAAGTGAAAAATCTACAGCTGATCTTGAGTAATTTGGACAGTGTGCAAGAACGCTTTTCGCATGTGCAGGATTTAGATCATTCACAGCAACAGGCCTATCAGCAGCATATCGACAACCTCAATTTACTCGACGACGACATTCACGGTTTGCACGATTTATGGCTCAAACTGAAACAGCATTTGAGTCCAGAATCTGCCTTATTTCGCCATGCTGTTCGCATCGCTTTTGTCTTTGCTATGGGCTATGCCATTTCGCTACTGCCCTTTGCAAAAAATGGCTACTGGATATTATTGACCAGTTTATTTGTCTGTCAGATGCGCTATTTTGCGACCAAAAGTCGTTTAAAAATGCGGACTTTGGGAACCATATTAGGGGTCTTACTTGGCATTCCTATTTTGTATTTTGTGCCAAGTGTCGAAGGTCAATTGCTACTGACAATTATTTTTGGCGTATGCTTTTTCTATCTGAGTGCCAAAAAATATGCCATGGCGACCCTCATGGCAACCTTAATGGTCTTGCTGATTTTTAATTTAAAAGGCGCAGGTTATGCGGTTATTTTACCGCGTATCGTTGATACCCTACTCGGCTGTTTTATTGCATGGTTCGCAGTGAATGTCATCTGGCCAGATTGGGACTTTCGCAATATTTCCAAGACCATTCAAAAAAGCTCTGCTGCGACCTTGCATTATTTTGATGCCGTAGTTGAGCAATATCTCCATGGGAAAACCAATAGCATTGATTATCGGCGTGCCCGTCGTTCAGCCCATAATGCTCAAACTGAACTATCGAGCATGATTTCAAGTTTAAGTACGGAACCTGATCCTGACCAGAACCTAATACAACACGCCTTTCGCTATTTGGTGTATAGCCATAGTCAGCTCAGTTATATTTCGGCACTGGGGAGCCACCGTGAACAAGTACAAGACCAACAAGTCCTTGAACTGCTGCAATGGTGTCAAAGCACCCTAGACGACGTCTTAATTCAGCAAAAACCGCTCAACCCTGAGAAAATTCAGCAAAAACTTTTCGAAATTCAAACACTCAGCACTGAAGAAATGCGGTCTAATCACCTACAACTGGTGCTCAAGCAGATCAGTTTATTATTAGAAACATTAGCCGAACTGATTCAGCTTCGAACACAGCTGATTCAGGCAGAAATAAAATAGAATCATTTGAGACTCATGATGAAAATGCTTAGTTTAGGTTTTAGACGCCTCATATTACCTACTATTGTGGCGACCTCATGTTTAGCTGCGTCTTCTGTTTTTGCAGCACCGACAGCACAAGATTTGAAGCGTATTTTGGAATGTCAGGCCGATTACGACACTTATCATGACACTTTGCTCGATTATGAAAAGGCTCTGGGGCAATTGGGCTGGAAACGCCATGATGACCCACATCAACCGTTTATTTATATCTATAAAAATAAGCAGCCTGTTGAATTTTTTGGCATGCCGACCCAAGAAATTGGCCTGTCTTCCAATGCCGTATTCGCGATCTATCGCCAAGCCGATGTGAAAAAACTTGCCCAAAAATATGGTATTGAACAGCATCCGATGTTTGCCAATATGCCGTTTTTCCGTGGTGAAAAAATCCTACGTACGGAAGCTGAAACGGATGATCTGCATGCGATCAATCACAAACTAAGCCTGTCTGAAATGACCGGAAAAAGCCCGATGATTTTATTCGGCTGTAACTATGAATTTGATCAGGGTTCAATTGAGGATGCCTTAGCGGATCTAGAAAATTAATCCGAGCAGACGACTCAGAATTAACTTTGAAAACATCAACTTAGATTCAATATGCGGATCAATTATTTCAACGGGAATGCTTCGTTCCTGCAGTGCTTTCAGGTAGACTCAAGGCTGAAATCACTTTGAATTTAGACTTCGCATGAATATCAAGACCTTACGCTTTGTGGGCCTACTCGAAGGCATCTCCTTTTTATTATTGTTGTTCATTGCTATGCCAATGAAGTACCTGATGGATAATCCAATATTGGTCAAATACGTCGGTATGGGACATGGCGTCTTGTTTATTGCCTTCTTGGTGGTGCTATTTGTGGTCTGTGAAAAGCAAAAATGGTCGCTTAGCGTATTTCTAATGGGCTTAATTGCATCGATTTTGCCTTTTGGTCCATTTATTTTCGATCGTAAATTAAAAAATGCAGAACAACCTGCAACATCAAATTAAGACGGTATACAACAAATAAAAAAGCCCAATGTTGTTCTACACAGCATTGGGCTTTTTCTATAATGGCATGGACTCGAATTTAAAATTCACCCGTCAATTTACGCTGTCGCATAATATCTCGTACCACCAAGCGTGGTAGGCTGAACCACAAGATAATGAGGGTAAAACCCGCCAAACTATAGGCCCAAAGTCCAAAGTTTTCATATAGCACGCGCACGATTTCGATCACAGCAAAGAACGTCAGCATCATGATCACAGACACTGCCGCAGCCACTGTGCCCTTCGACATTTCAGACGACATTAAGGCAAAACGATAGAGCACAGAAAAGCTAATCCCTTCACCAAAACTGACCAAACTCATACCAAGAATGAGCAATGTCAGAAAATAACTTTCAGTCATCGTCCCAATCACCACGAGGCTCGTCCCGAGTAACATCAGCGGTAGCCCGATCATCACAGACTGACCTAGAGGCAATTTATCGATGATTTTAATCAGGACAATATTACCGATGATCAGACCGCCCAAAACGGGAAACTGTGCCATGCCATATTGCATGCTACTCAGTCCTAGCTGCTCCACCAATATGACTGGAGATAGCGCAATCCACAGCATCAGTGGCATTGCCACCATCGGTAGACCCAGTGTCAGTGCCAAAAAGCGCTTGTTTTTTAACACCTGTTTAAAGTCATCAATGATATAACCCACCGGTTGCTTGGGGATGCTGATGTGTTGAGTCGGCATCTTGGCCTTTAAACCAAACCAACTCAGAAAAGATAAAAATGCGATTCCAATAAAGCCCCAATGCCATGACACATGATCAATCATAAAAGCACCGAGGACGGGTCCGATCAGTGGCGCTAGTAATGAAATATTCGCCATGATCGCCATGACTTTGATGGCATCTCGCTCTTCAAAAGTTTCCTGAACAGCAGCATAGCCCACAGCTGAAATGACCGATAAACCAAAACCTTGTAAAAAACGCAAAGTTAAAAAGCTTTCGATATTATGCGTGAGCAATATCGCTAAACAGCATAAGCTAAAGAATGCCACACCACCCAACAAGACTTTTTTACGGCCTAATCGGTCTGACAAGGGGCCTAATATCGCAGCGACACAGGCACCTCCCAATAAGTAAAATGACATCGACGAGGGTGCCCATGCACTACTCACGCCAAACTCTTGGGTAATCGCAAGCATGGCGGGTTGGACTAAGTCGTTTCCGATATAGACAGAAAATTCAAATAAAACCAGTGCCAAGGGAAACATTAAGGTAGCACGACTTAATTTTGTGGTTTGTACGTTTTGCATTGTTATCTACATATCAAATGTGTGCTGTCGAGCTTGAAATGACAAATAGGGAGAGACACTTCAGCCCAATGACGAGCACTGTAATATTAATTTTAAAAATGAATTTGCGGCGTATCCGCCATATGTGCGTCGTATTCACAAGACGCTAGATAGAGATAAAATGAACTTCAACGAACCGATCTGTCGGTTTGAGTCCGACTATTTTAACAGTGTTTGCTGGCGTTGTATTGGTCTTTTTATCTAGCCACTTTTATGGCTTTTCATTGTCTGCTTTTTGGATAAAGCGACCTTGTTTTAGGTCCTCATAGGCTTGCATGACTTCTGCAAAATGATTCATCACAAAATAGCCTCGCCCATAGATGGGTTCATTTAAAGGCTGCGCCGATAAATACAATATGTGGCTATCTTCGACTGCCGTCAATTCGACATTTTCACCTTGGCTCGACATGACTGCCATATGCTGTGCATTTAACTGTTCATCTGTTTCAGTAAATTTCAGTTTGCCTGAGCGTAAATACACAAGTGTGGTATCCCCTTCTTGTGCAGGTAGTGTGATACTTTGATTGGCACTGACAAAGACATCAAATACTTGCATGGGTGTATGTGTCTCTGCAGGGCCATGGGCTGTTAAATATTGCCCTGCAATCACCCTTACATAACCAGCATCTTGGGCTAAATTCATAATAGGAATACTGGCTTTGTCTAAGCTCTGATAGCGTGCAGGATTCATTTTATCTTTAGCAGGTAAATTGACCCACAATTGCAATATTTCAAATGCTCCGCCCCGCTGTGCAAAGGCATGGCTAAAGACTTCTTCATGCTGAATGCCTGAAGCAGCAGTCATCCACTGTATATCGCCCTCACCAATGACACCACCGCCGCCAGTTGTATCATGATGTTCAAGTTCACCTTTAAACACCAAGGTGACGGTTTCAAACCCTCGATGTGGATGTTCCAATACGCCTTTTTTCAGTTTGGTTGGTTTCAAAACCCCAGGCCCTAAATGGTCGAGTAATAAAAACGGCGAAACGGTATTGCCCAACTCATAATGGGAAAAAACTGAAGTCACTGGTGCAAAGTCACCCACGGGTGAACCTGAGTCATTAACATGAATAAAAGCGAGGGTTTTCATATTGTTTTAGGTGTATTTAGGATCGTTTGATCTTAGCCTACCAAAGATAGCTGATTCGATAGGCTAAATGGTTTTCAGTATCGCAGTTTTAGGATGAAATAATTAACTATCAAACTCCAACTCTTGACCGTGACGAAGCCAATCGTAAAAAACAACAATTTTTCGAAATGGCGATGAATAGCTTCCTTCTTGGGACTTCGCATAATTTTTTTGCAGGTAACTTTCTAATAAGCTTAAATCAATATCTTCAAAATATGCGACCCAAGTTACGAAATCATACTCCGTAGCTATTTCCAAAAAATCCTTAAAATTCTGATTACTATATTTTTCTTTAAATTTTGATGCTGAACTACTTGCACCATAAAAATCTTGTTTTTTAAAAGGTCTAAAAGTATTTTTAAATTTTACCCCAATAAATTTTTTCAATAGATTAATATCATTTGGATAAGAACTTAGTTTTAAGATATTTGATTGTTTTAAATATTTAAATAATGGAACAAATTTTGTCTTTGCATTAAGAGATGGTAAAGTCCGACTTAAAATGAAATCACAGTTATAATTTTCATCATTAAATATAACATCCCTTATTAAATCAGAAGTATCCATACCATCATACCCTTTTTCTCCTAATTGATTTGTTACCCCTATACCAAATACTATTTCTACATCTTTAAAATTATCTATTTTTTCATAATCAATTACTGATATCTTTGAAGCTGGGTCAATTTTATCAACTAGTTCATATACTCTTTCTTTACACATCCTTAAAATATGAGCTGGTAATTTTCTCTGAAACTTACTTAAAGATTGATAGATAGGCATAAAATCATCTGTTTTTATTAGCCTAATTGGAATTTGTACATTATCTATTGTGATTGAAGAGTTCTCTATTCGAGGTTCCCCATCACCTTTCAATCGATTTACAAAAATCAAATTATCACGTAATTTTTCAAGATTATCCTGACCCGAGCACAAAGCAATCGAATGTAATAATGCTTTTATATTTTTATCTGTAAGGGAGTATCCAATAAAAATTACAGGATGTTCTACAAAAATTGTAATTAGTTTAGAAGCAAGATATGCATTCTTTGCATTAAAATCTTTGTAATCATCATCCGTTAATATCATTGAATCGAGATCCGAACAACAGCCATGAATTTTGTAAATTTCACCAATATTCATAATATTAGAATACAAAATATCTTGTTGACCCTTATACACTTCATATTCAGGAAAAATTTTTTCTATTAATAAATCCCAATTTGTGGTTATCACCCCATCTATTTCACATTCTTTTAATAACTCTAATTCTTCATATAATGCCAATGATTCCAATGGAATATTATCTGTTTTGGCAGCTAAATACTTTGCAATCTCATATCTTAATGGGGAATCCCTAAATGATAACTTTGGATCTTCAGATCTACTAACTTCATAATCAGAATGTGACCACCAGTGTTCAAAAAAATCATCTGCTAAATGCTTTGCTGACTCTTCAATACAACCATTAGCTTTACTTTTATAGTAGGAGTAATTTCTTAAATGCTCACAAAACTTTGATAGTAGCCCCTCCCAGCTTTCCAACTCGATATATCTTTTTGAAAAGCCTGAACCTAAAAATAGAAACGGTGCAGATTTTTTTCTTTCTAATAAGCTCGTTAATTCTTGTTCAATTTCCATTATTTCCCCAATAAAAAAGCGCATCAATCGATACGCTTTTTATGAGGCACACATGCCTAAATTTCAACCATAAATCAAAGATTTATTAAGGACACTTCGCCGACTGGAAAGTCTTAGTATTTTTACCACGTTGGCACTGATATTCCTTTTGCGTATTTACACGCTGCCAGTCACCATCCACCAATCTAAAACTATAAATAGTACGAATTGATTTCACCGAATCATCCATCAAACCCGTTTCCGTCACTTTCACCTGCCCCGCATTTGGCGACTCAACACGGTTAAAGTACTGACGAATTTCCACAGTCGACAGCTCTTTACGCAAATCAGGACGTTCTTTTAATACCTGATCGAGTGGCGTAGCAGAAGAACCGACTTTAGACACAATTTTCTGCGTTGTCGCACAACCCGCCAACATCCCCACACACAATGCAGACACAGCAATTAAACGATACATAGAAGCAACTCAAATTTATTATTCAGACCTATCATGCCGAACATTTGTCCAAAACACTATTTAAGCAATGTAAAAGAAGTAGTCCAGTCCACAAAATCAATGTGCTGTTTCTCATCCATAGGCGGCTAAAAAGCATGCTATAGCCATAAAAAACGCATCCGAAGATGCGTTTTCAATCGTCTTTAAAAAATTAAAGATCGAACAATTTACCTGGGTTCATAATCGCATTTGGATCGAATACTTTTTTCAATGCTTTCATATATTCGATTTCTTCTGCTGAACGTGTGTAATCGAGGTAAGGCTTTTTAGTCATACCCACGCCATGTTCTGCAGAAATTGAACCGTCATATTTTTTCACAGTTTCAAATACGTATTTGTTTACCACTTGGCATTTTGCAAAGAATTCGTCTTTACTTAAATCCGCAGGTTTCAAAATATTTAAGTGCAAGTTACCGTCACCAATATGACCGAACCAGCAAATTTCAAAGTCTGGGTAGTTCGCTTCCACAATTGCATCAATTTCTTTAATAAATGCAGGCACATGTGTAATCAGAACTGAGATGTCATTTTTGTATGGAGTGAACGGTGCGATTGACTCTGAAATGTCTTCACGTAAACGCCATAAGCTATGTACTTGGTCTAAGCTTTGGCTCATCACGCCATCCAGTACCCAGCCTTGTTCCATGCAATGTTCAAAGATTTCCATTGCCGCATCCATGATCGGTTCAAATGGTGCTTCAAACTCAAGTAAAACATAGAACGGACATGGTGTTTCAAATGGACGTTGTACATGACCATTGTCCAATACTTTTTGCATTGCAAGCTCACCAAAGAACTCAAATGCAGTCAGGTCGATTTTCTTTTGGAAGGCATGTAGAACAGGCATAATCGCATCAAAATCAGGCACACCGAGAACCAATACTTGTAAGTCATGGGGTTGGCGTTCTAGTTTGATTTCAGCTTCAGTCACGAGGCCCAAAGTCCCTTCACCACCAATAAATAAGTGTTGAAGCGCATAACCCGTCGCGTTTTTGATCATGCCTTTGTTCAAGCGCAGGATGTCACCTTTACCTGTAACCACGGTCATGCCCAACACCCAGTTACGAGTCATGCCGTATTTAATCACTTTAATACCGCCGGCATTGGTACCAATGTTACCGCCAATTTGTGATGAACCAGATGATGCAAAATCGACTGGGTAATACATACCTTGTTCTTCAGCATAATTCTGAAGTTGTTCAGTCACCACGCCTGCTTGTACGCGTACCATCCGGTCAGCTGGGAAGAATTCCAAGATTTGGTTCATCTTGTCCATGCTTACCACGATTTCACCGTTAGCAGCCACAGCACCCGCAGACAAACCTGTACGACCGCCACTTGGGGTAATCGCGACATTAAATTGGTTTGCCAGCTTAACAATTTGTTGAACTTGCTCTGTGCTTGAAGGGAAAACGACGACCGACGGGTTTGGATCGAAGTGCTTAGTATGGTCACGACCCCAATTTTGGAGACTATCCGCATCGGTTTTAATTCGGCTTTCGCCAACAATAGCGGTCAATTGGGTCAATAACTCTGGGGTTAAAGCGACTGGAGCATTCATCGTTTTCAGACCTTGCAAGAAGTAAACAAGTTTTTTTAAAGGTCCAGACTTCATTCAGTCAAAACTGCGGTAACGCATATTTCAAGGGAAAAAGCCTGAAACAGAGCGCATCAAAATGTCAGGGACTTGGTCATGATGATTTTGAGCGGCACCATTATAAGCTATAACTGGGCTTTTTTTGACAAAACCCAAAGAAAAACGTGATTTCAAAATGTCACGAGGAATATGACCAAGTTAATTAGACCAAATCTAAAAAAATTGACTCATCATTCGCCAAAATAGCCATGACGTCAGTCATAAAGGAAATGTATATCAGGCGACTTCCTATGCTATTATATGCGCACTAAATTTGGCCTTTGTAGCGGAGCCGTAATGAGCCAACATCTTTCTTTACCTAAAGATAAAATTCGTTTCTTGTTGTTAGAAGGCGTTCACCAAAACGCAATCGACACTCTAAATGCTGCTGGATACACCAACATTGACTACCGTAAAACTGCGCTTGAGGGTGAAGCGTTGAAAGAAGCGGTTAAAGATGCTCACTTCATTGGTATTCGTTCACGTACTCAATTAACTGAAGAAGTTTTTGAAGCGGCGAACAAACTGATTGCTGTGGGTTGTTTCTGTATCGGTACAAACCAAGTGAACTTAAATGCTGCAATGATTCGCGGTATTCCAGTATTTAACGCACCATACTCAAATACGCGTTCAGTTGCTGAACTAGTACTTGCTGAAGCGATTCTATTACTTCGTGGTGTTCCTGCAAAATCTGCTTCAACTCACCGTGGTGGTTGGAACAAGTCTGCAGTCGGTTCATTTGAAACTCGTGGTAAAACTTTAGGTATTGTTGGTTACGGTTCGATTGGCTCGCAACTTTCTGTACTTGCTGAAAGTTTAGGTATGCACGTAATTTATTACGATGCCGTAACTAAACTTCCAATGGGTAATGCACGTCAAGTCGGTTCTATGGGTGAACTTCTTGCCAATGCAGACGTCGTATCTCTACACGTTCCAGACGTTCCATCAACTCGCAACTTCTTCGGCAAAGACCAATTTGCTCAAATGAAAGAAGGCGCAATCTTCCTCAATGCTGCACGTGGTACATGTGTCATCATTGAAGATCTTGCTGATGCAATCAAATCTGGTCATATTGCTGGTGCGGCTGTAGACGTATTCCCTAAAGAACCTAAAGCAAACGGTGAAGAATTCGTTTCTCCACTTCGTGGCTTAGACAACGTGATTTTGACTCCTCACGTGGGTGGTTCTACGATGGAAGCGCAAGCGAACATCGGTCTTGAAGTTGCTGAAAAATTCGTTGCTTACTCTGATAAAGGTATGACTTTATCTGCAGTGAACTTCCCAGAAATCGCGTTACCGTTGACTGAAGGCAAACACCGTTTACTTCATATCCACAAAAACGTGCCAGGCGTTCTTTCAAAAATCAACAACTTGTTTGCTGAACACGGTATCAACATCTCTGGTCAGTCTTTAATGACTAAAGGTGATGTGGGTTACTTAGTGATGGACGTTGACGCAACTGCTTCTAAAGAAGCATTGGATACACTTCACGAAGTTGAAGGTACAATCCGCGTTCGCGTATTGTTCTAATTTAATTAGACACTGAAGCCACAGCCTTCGGGCTGTGGTTTTTTTATTGTTATAAAATTTTAAAATCTGGCTAGTGCCACTCTCCAGCTCTTCGAGTCATCGAAACAAATTTAGTTTATGCCAAATTTTAAAGTTGCACCGGCTGTCCAAGCACCGCTGATCTTGCTTATTGCCATGATCAGCATGCAAAGCAGCGGTTCATTTGCCAAATATCTTTTCGGTCAATTTCCCATACTGACCGTCTCGGCCATGCGTTTAATGCTAGGCGCTTTGATTTTGGCGATTATTTTTAAAATTTGGCAGATCAATTTTAAACAAGTCAAATGGTCTGCGATTATCAGTTATGGCTGTGCTCTTGCAGGCATGAATATGCTATTTTACTTGTCGATTGATCGTCTCCCGCTCGGCATTGCCGTGTCTTTTGAATTTATTGGCCCTTTAAGTGTTGCACTATTGGCAGCAAGACGAAAATTCGACTTCGTCTGGGTCGGCCTTGCAATTCTAGGCCTAATTTTGCTGTTTCCATTTGATCAAGCAGCACAACGTCTTGAACCAATTGGGATCTTGCTTGCCCTCGGTGCAGGTGCGTGTTGGGCACTCTATATCGTGGCAGGTCAAAAACCATCAGGGGTCTCAGGCAATCATACCGTTTGCTTAGGCATGTTCGTCGGCATGTGTGTTCTGATGCCCATCGCAATCTTTGCAGGTATGCCGGCACAGGCGTTTGAGCCAAGTAGTCTGCTGTATTTTATTGCACTTGCGACCTTAGCTAGTGCTTTACCTTTTACTCTAGAAATGATTGCGCTACGTAACATGACTGCGCTGAGTTTCGGTACACTCATGAGTTTGGAACCTGCTGTTGCCGCTCTCTCGGGTTTTATCTTTTTGCATGAACAATTGTTATGGACACAATGGTTGGCATTGGCAGTGATAATCAGTGCTTCGATTGGCTGTACTTATACCACGCAAAAGGCCAAATCAATTTAAATTCAAACCGCCTTAATCTTTTGAAAATATCTCCATTTTTTATTTTGAATTTAAAAATGGTGGCGATTTAAAGACGATTTTTTATATTCAATTTTTTTAAATTCAAAACCTGCAAATTGCATTTCTGCCTCTGAAAAGTCATCAATAATTCAATATTAACCGCTATACTGAGCAGAATTAAAAATTGGGGTACTTTGTTCCCCCCACCACAGCGTGCCGCATGCCAAACTCACAATTATTAGCAGTCGTTTTCATGGTACTTTCCATGATCTCCTATCAAATCAGTGCATCATTCGCCAAGCAATTATTTTTGGTGCTTGATCCACTCAGTGTGACCATTTTACGACTCTGTTTTGCTTCAATTATTATCTGTTTAATGTTTCGTTCATGGCACATTTTAAAACGGCTGTCTTTTTTAAAATGGCGGGATCTGCTCTGCTATAGCGCGGCACTCTGTTTGATGAATGTGTTGTTCTATATGTCACTGGGTAAATTGCCACAAGGCATTGCCGTGGGTTTAGAGTTTATTGGCCCTTTGGGTCTGGCATTGTTATCCATTAAAAACAGCAGTGATTATATTTGGGTCTTTTTAGCAATCTTAGGCATTACCTTGATGGTGCCTTGGGGACAAGCTCATGATGGTAATTTCTCAATACTTGGGGCAGCCTGTGCCTTAGCAGCGGGACTCTGTTGGGCATTCTATATTTATTTCGGGCAAAAAGTGGTACATCAAAATATTGGTATGCATGCGCTAACGATTGCCATCACACTGTCCGCACTGACCTTGCTCCCGATTGGACTATATAACAATGCTCCCGCCCTACTCGATACCCAATATTGGCCGAAAGCCTTATTAATTGCGATTTTAGCCACGGCCATACCTTATGCACTGGATTTAAAAGCGTTAAAAATCCTCAGTAAACTTAGTTATGGGACTTTATCGAGTTTGTCGCCTGCATTAGCTGCCATTACAGGTATGGTTCTGCTTGGCGAAAATATTGGGACGTGGCAATGGGTGGCCTTAGTCTGCATTATGTTGGCGTCCGTCGGGGTGACTTTACGTTCCTCTCGCAATACTCCGAGCAGCGTATCAGACTAAATTTTTATATTTATAGTTGAAACAAAAAGACGGCCTCTGCCGTCTTTTTTTTGATTTTGCATTCGTCTTCAGGCTTCACTTGCGTTTAGCCCGTCAAACTGTCTTTATCTGCTTTCTTGTATTTCTTATATTCCGCCAAATATTGTTTGGCTAAACTTTCCTTTTGTTTTTCATCTAAGATTTTACCCGCTTGCTGAAAAAAGCCGTGCTCTTCTTCCTGCAAATGATGATGTACCGTTTCAGATAACTTTTTCGCAATCGCCAACCAACCTGGATTACTAAATTCAGTTTCCGTCAGTTGTTCTAATAATTCATCCATCTCATGATGTTCCGCCAATGCATGACGGGTGATGTTTAGGCCTGAATCAGTCATCATTAACGGGATGTAAAAATAACGATCTTCGCCAACAGCATGAGCAAACAACTCATTTTTGAGCAGCTCAAATAAATCTCGACGCTCAGCTGTATCCCCTGATGTTTGAATGAGTTTTTCAGCAAGTTCACGTTGCTTTTCATGACTTTGGCGTAAAGCTTCAAATATATTCATTGTAGTGATGACCTCTGATGCTTAGCTAATTGTGTATTATGAAATTTAATTATTATCCACAACTCAAACGAGTCGCTTATTTTCATACTAATCATTTCAGCGACAGAATTCAGCAACGCTCTGTTAAGATTTGTTTTAAGCTTGTCCCGTAAAGGTTTGATAACCCAACCGTACAATCAAAATACTCACCAAAATCAAAAATAGAATTCGAATAAAGCCACTACCGTATTTAATTGCCGCACGTACACCAACGATCGAGCCTAAAATATTTGCTACAGCCATCATTAAGCCTATCGCAAATAACACATGGCCAGTGGGCGCAAAAAAACTCAGTGCTGCAAGGTTGGTGGTTAAGTTGGCGACTTTTGACAAAGCAGAGGCATGTAAAAAGTCTGCTTGTAGATAACGAATAAAAAAGAAAATAAAGAAACTGCCAGTGCCAGGTCCAAAGATGCCATCATAAAAGCCAATCACCAGACTACCAATAGCGGCAAAACCGAGGATTTTAGGAGTCAGTTCTTGGCGTACATGCACCTGACCAAATTGTTTTTTGGCAAAGGTATAAATCGCAATCACGATCAACATGACCAAAACGAAAGGACGTAAGACTTCTTTTGGAATCATTGATACACAGGCTGCTCCCACAAAGGAGGCAACAAATGCACAGCTTGCAATGACCGCAAGTAATTTCCAACGGAGTTTGACTTGGCGTAAAAAAGAATAGGACGCCGAAGCCGTACCAAAAATCGAAGACAACTTATTGGTGCCAAACACCGTCGCCGGAGATAAGTGCGGCATGGCATTCATAATGGCTGGAATTTGAATTAATCCTCCGCCCCCCACTGCTGCATCAATTGCACCGGCAAAAAATGCAAAAAATAAGAGGCTTAAAATAATTTCAAAGTCCATAAGAAGTCTTCAATGCTGTATCAGCTACTCTAGATTTAACACACGCTTAGGCACCAAACGTTTACGGTCTGTAATTTCAGCCAGCCCTAAACAACGCTCACCATCAAATACCAAAACCTGCGCTTCCGCAGCATGCTCAATATTACTTTCCATTCCACGACTAAAATATTCAGCTCGACCTTCCGGCGCTTGCACTTTGCAGAAATGATCGACAGGCGAATACACCGGCAGCAATAATGCTTCACGCTCAGCTTCGGTCAGACTCTCTAAATATTCAATGGTAAAGCTTGGGTTAAGATCAAAATGACCGGTTTGAATACGGTGTAGATAGGTTAAATGTCCAAAAGTACCCAATGCTTTGGCAATATCTTCGCCTAATACACGAATATACGTGCCTTTGGAACAGGTGATGTCGAGTGTAATACTATTCTCATTAAATGATAATAACTCGATGGCATAAATCGAAATTGGACGTGCTTCACGCTCAATTTCTATGCCTTTACGCGCCAACTCGTACAGCGGGCGACCTTCCTTTTTCAATGCCGAATACATGGGTGGAATTTGTTGAATATCCCCTACAAATTGCGCCAAGACATTTTGAATATTTTCTTCAGTCAATGTTGGAACAGCTTGCTCTAATAGTATTTCACCTTCCACATCACCCGTCGTGGTACTGTGTCCTAAAAAGACGGTGGTTTTATAACGTTTAGTCGAATCCAATAAAAAATGCGAAAACTTTGTTGCTTCACCCAAACAAATCGGCAATAAACCTGAAGCCAGCGGATCAAGCGCACCTGTATGTCCTGCTTTTTGTGCTCGATACAACCAACGCACTTTTTGTAATGCAGCATTCGAGCTAATGCCCAAAGGCTTATTTAATAAAAATACACCATGTACAGGACGACGCTGAATCTTAGGAGAAGCTTTTTTCATGACTAAAATAGGGCAAAAAGAGAACTGCGCCATGGTATCAATCCATGCTAAGCGTTTACAACTTTTCTATGTTTTTATCTGCGTTTTATGTCATATTGAGTTCGCATTTAGAACTCTAAAACAATTAAAAACGGAATAAAGGTGCATTGGGATATGCAAAAAAATAAACTTTGGCTCATCATAGCCTTGGTCGTTATCGCAGTTGCTGCATTCATATATTGGCTTGCGCCAAAAGCATCACAAAATGATCCTTCAGATCAATCGATTCAACAACAAAATACGCCTTTAGCTCAGGGCGAAACCGCTACGGCTCAAGCAACAAGCGGTTCTTCGCTGCTCAGTCCAAGTCAACAAGACACGGAAGTTAACTGTCAAATCAGTATGGATGGTTCAAACCGTTTGATCGTGAATGAACAAACACGGAATTGCTTTGAATATTTCATTACTCAGTATGGTGAAAAGTCGATAGATCAAATTAAAAAGGATTTTAAAGCCTACATTGCACAAGGTCATAAAGAACCTGCGCTGTCCCAAATTTATGATTTGTGGGATCGTTATATGAAATATCGTGAACAGTTAGGTCATTTACAGCCACCAAGCGACGACAAAGAATCACCACAATACTATCGCTCGATCTACAGCAGCACCCAGAATTTAAGAAAACAGTTCTTTTCTGATTATGAAATTGAAGGTTTATTTGGCAAGGAAAATACTTATCACGAATACACGCTGAAACGGATGGAAGTAGTAAATGACAAAAAACTGTCTGAATCAGAAAAAGCCAAAAAACTAAAAGCCCTGTTTGATGAACTCCCAGAAGATTGGAAAGAAAATCTGGAACAAATCAATAAACTTGAAGATTTACGCAAGCTCACAGCAGACATTAAAGCCCGTGGTGGTTCAAGCGAAGAAATTCATCAAATGCGGTTAAATTTAGTGGGTCCAGAAGCTACTCAGCGCCTTGAAAATCTAGACAGCCAGCGCAGCTCTTGGAAATCTAGCGTAAATCAATACCTCACAGAGCGTGACAGCATTGTGAAAAGCAATATGAGTGACAGTGCGAAACAACAAGCGGTGCAGCAACTCCGTAATCAACATTTTAAATCGAAGGAAGATCAGCTCCGCGTCAGTACCTTTGAATCTGTGCATGATCAAGGTGGAAAATTACCTTTCGCAGAATAACTGCAAACAACAATTTAAAAACAACCTCAATTTCAGGATGAAATGATGAAAAAACCACAAGCTCTTTTATGCGCAATCATCGCTACATCAGCAGTGATCGCCAGCACACAATCCCAAGCGGCGGCAGGACTCCAACATGTCACCGCCAACAGCTCGGCAAACTATGCCAAGACCAAATATCCGATTGTGTTTACCCATGGTATGTTCGGGTTTACTCGCATTGGTTTTGACAGCTTTGGCATGGATTATTTTTATCAAATTTTGCCAGATTTAGCTCGTAATGGGGCCAATACCTTTGCCGCCCAAGTTTCTCCGCTAGAGTCGACAGAAGTCCGTGGTGAGCAATTGCTCTCTCAAGTCGAAGAAGTTCTTGCTCTGACCGGCCAACCCAAAGTGAACCTCATTGGTCATTCACATGGTGGACCGACAACTCGCTACATTGCAGCGATCAAACCTGAATATGTGGCTTCGGTGACTGGGGTTGCAGGCACTTATCGTGGCTCTCTAGTCGCAGATAAAATCCAAGCGAATAAAACTATTAATTCAGTCTTTGGGGTCCTTGGCGATCAACTCTTAGCACCGATTATTACTTGGGCTGAAGGCAACTCGAGTCTACCCAACAGTGTTGATGCATCACTTGCCGCGATCAGTGAAAAAGGTTCTGCTGAATTTAATGCGAAATTTCCAACTGCAGCACTGGCTGCGAACTGCAATCAGTCGGGTGCCAAAGTCGACAAAGGCGTGTATTACTACTCATGGACAGGTACAGCGCAAACCACGAATGTATTAGATGTACTAGATACAGTGATTAGTCAGCTTGCCCCTTTGGCCTATGGAAATCGTGACAATGACGGTTTGGTTGGACGCTGTAGCACCCACATCGGACAAGTGATCCGCGACGACTACAATCACAACCACTTAGATGAAGTGAATATGATCTTTGGCCTACGCAGCCTATTTTCACCTGACCCAGTTGCGCTCTACCGCCAACATGCCAATCGTTTAAAATTACAGGGACTTTAACTCAAAAGTTAGTTCCCTTTCAGCACTGAACAGGACGTCTTTGGACGTCCTTTTTTGTTTACAATTTTTTTTATTTGTACGCATTAAACAATTTAATTCAATAAGTTCTTAAATGATAACAACTAAAATAAACGATAAAAATAAAAAACGAATGTATATAAATATACTTGTCACCTCAACGCCGTCCATGTCCTAAAATGACATGGAATTTCAAACCGAGGATGAAAAAATGACAAGGCATCTTTGTCTATTCAAACTCTCTAAAATCAAAGATATGGCTTGGCCAATCACAAAGATGTTGCTTAAAAACAGAGAGTATTTTCATTATTAAAAAGTAATAAAAACAACATCAGATCAAGGAACATTTATGCGATCTTTAGTAAACACGGCCAAGATGGCCTCTGTAGCTGCAGGCTTAGCGATGAGTATATCGGCAAGCACTCAAGCTGCGCCTAGCGTCCTCCAGGTGAAGGAAACGGCAAAATCTGACTACGCAAAAACCAAATATCCAATTTTAATGGTGCATGGTTGGCTCGGTTGGTCACGTATCGGTACCGACACCATTGGACTGGATTATTGGTACCAAATCTTGCCAGATATGGCACGAAATGGCTCAACCGTATTCGCAGCGCAATTATCTCCTGCAAATACTACAGCACATCGTGGTGAGCAGTTAATTGCACAAGTTGAAGATGTTTTGGCTATTACAGGGAAGCCAAAACTTAACTTAATCGGCCACTCTCATGGTGGTCCAACTGTATTGTATGTTGCTCAAACAAAACCACAGTACATTGCGTCTATTACAGGTGTTGCAGGTACCTATCACGGCTCTAAAGTAGCGGATGATATTCAAGGCAACTCACTTTCTCGTACTGCCTTCAATATTTTAGGTGATTATATTGTCGGCCCACTGATTGCTTTAGGTCAGGCAAAACCTGAGCTTGAAATTGATTTCGATGCTTCTATGAAATCATTATCACAAACAGGTTCTGCTGCATTTAACAGTACGGTTGCACAATCTGCTGTAACTGACGGTGTTTTGGCATCTTCAGAAAATTGCAGTAAGAACTTAAAGCAAGTCGACAGCAAAGGCATTCAATACTATTCATGGACCGGTGTTGCGCAAACCACAAATCTACTTGATATCGACACGATCCTGATGCAACTCGGGCCATTGTCTTATGGCAATAAAGACAATGACGGTATGGTTGCACGTTGTAGTGCTTATATCGGTAAAGTCATTAACGATAGCTACAAACTTAACCATACCGATTTAGCTAATATGATGTTTGGCTTAACAGGGCTATTTGCACAAGATCCTGTGGCGCTGTACCGTCAACATGCAAACCGTTTAAAACTGCAAGGACTTTAATTCTTATCGTTGAAATTTAAATGCAATAAGGGGGCTTCGGCCCTCTTATTTGCTTTTATCAATCTGAAAATTCATGATCTTTTATTTTGTTACATTTAGCGTCACAGTTAATCTCTTTCAATTTGCAACAGGTGATCTTTATTGCTTTATTAGAAGTGACAATAAATATTGTCATAAAACAATAATACATTGAGGATCGCTCATGAAATACGGATCATTTTTAGCAGGTTTAATTGCAGCTACGTTCATCAGTAATGTATCTGCATCGCAAACAACCCAAGTCACTGCCAAAGCTAGTTCCAGCTATGCAAAGACCAAATATCCAATCGTATTCAACCATGGTATGGGTGGTTTTATTACCGTTGGTACGGACTCATTTGGACTCGACTATTGGTATCAAATCCTTCCTGATCTTGCCCGAAATGGTGCAAATGTTTGGGCAACTCGCGTATCGCCTTTTAACTCTACCGAAGTGCGTGGCGAACAGCTTCTACAACAAGTTCTTGAAATCCAAGCACTCACAGGTGCGGATAAAGTGAATTTAATTGGACATAGTCATGGTGGACCAACGATTCGTTATGTTGCCGGTGTTCGCCCAGATGTAGTTGCTTCATTAACCAGTGTTGCAGGACCTCATCAAGGATCCCCTGTTGCAGACTTAATTTTAAAAGCTGAAGGCACCGCTGTCGAAGCACCCTTGGTTGGAGCTGTGAATTTTGTCTCTAAAGCCATCGTTTGGGCGCAAGGTCTAGATCCAAAGACTTATCCTCATGACGCATTGGCAGGTGGTTCAAGTTTAACGCTAGCGGGTTCTGCAAAGTATAACGCCGCATTCCCTCTGGGCTTACCTAAATCCAATTGTGCTGATGGCAATAGCGTGGAAAAAGGCATTTACAACTATTCATTTACAGGCGTTGGCCAAATCACCAATATTTTAGATTTAGACTCAGCCCTAAAAGTGACCGCATTACTGATCGATGGCGGAAAAGACAATGATGGCCTCGTATCACGCTGTAGTGCCAAGTTTGGTAAAACCATTCGTGATAACTACAACTGGAACCATTTAGATGAAGTCAACCAAGTGCTTGGTCTCAAAGCGTTGTTCGCACCAGATCCTGTCGATGTTTATCGTCAACATGCCAATCGTTTAAAACTTCAAGGTTTATAATTTAGTAAAGCTATACATTAAACCCTGTAAATTCAGGGTTTAATGATATTTTCATTAATCTATTTACAAAATATCTTTCATTCTGTCGATTAGTTCTCACATTTTGCTTTCCTTTTTTTATAATCCTTAATGACAATAAAAATTGTCAGATAGGCAATTTTGTCTATTTCCAAACTGAACTAAATCACAGTTTGAATACCAAAACAAAAAGAAAGGAATGAAAAATGAAAGGAAAATTGCTCTGCGCCACGCTCCTTGCAAGTATGGCAGTGACCCAAACGCATGCTGAATTGGGTATACAGCAAGCGACCACTAAAAAAGTCATCGACAATTATGCTGAAACCCAATACCCCCTAGTGTTTGTACACGGGATGTTTGGTTTTAACCGCTTAGGCGGTGCCGTTTTTGGTCTAGATTATTGGTATCAAGTTCTCCCCGATTTGGCAAGCCATAAGGCAACGGCCTTTGCTACTCAAATCTCCCCATTGGAATCCATTGAAGTTCGCGGTGAACAACTGTTAGACCAAGTTGAACAAGTAGTTGCCATTACTGGCAAACCCAAAGTGAATTTAATTGGTCACTCACATGGTGGCCCTACGGCTCGATATATTGCTGGCGTACGACCTGATTTGGTTGCCTCTGTCAGTACAGTCGCAGGCACCAATGACGGTTCACCTGTGGCGGATTTAGTACAGAGCGTACCGATTTTAAATGGCGTATTAGCGACTGTTATGGATGCATTAATGACCCCAGTGATTAACTTCGCCCAGCAGTCCAATCTGCCTTCAAATTTTAAAGCTTCGATCTACAGTATGTCTCAACCGGGTGTGAAAGCCTTTAATGCAAAATTTCCACTCGGTATGCCTGCAACCAAATGTGCTGATGGCCCAAGTGTTGCCAATGGCATTAGCTTCTATTCATGGACAGGTATTTCCAACACCACCAACTTACTTGATCCAGACACGATCTTTACCGCAATGGGGCCAATTGCATTTAGCGGACAACCGAACGATGGCTTAGTGAGCCAATGCAGCAGTAAATTGGGTAAAACCATCCGTGATAATTATAAGTGGAACCATTTCGATGAAGTCAATCAAGTATTAGGCTTGAAAGGCTTATTTGCACCAGACCCTGTTTCAGTCTACCGTCAACATGCCAATCGTTTGAAACTTCAAGGGTTATAATTTTCTTTCTTGCATAAAAAAATGCGCCTAAAGGCGCATTTTTTTACAGCGTTGTAAAACAAATTATTTTGCTTTACGAGCTGGTAATTTTTCACGAATACGTGCAGCTTTACCAGACAATTCACGTAGGTAGTAAAGTTTAGCACGACGAACGTCACCACGACGTTTCACTTCGATACCAGCAACGATTGGTGAGTGAGTTTGGAATACACGCTCAACACCGAAACCGCTAGAAATTTTACGTACTGTGAACGCAGAGTTCAAACCACGGTTTTTCTTAGCAATTACAACACCTTCAAATGCCTGAAGACGTTCACGCTCACCTTCTTTTACTTTAACTTGAACAACTACTGTGTCACCAGGAGCAAAAGCAGGGATGTCTTGTTTCAACTGTGCATTTTCAACAGCTTGTACTAAAGGATGTTTACCGCTCATGGGGTATCTCCAATTATGCGAGTTAGAAGAGGTCTAATCATCGCTGGGGCTAGAGGCTAAAGCGCATAGACCCGATTGACTTTCCCTTTATGCTTGACCGCTTCAATGCATAAAGAGCCTAATATAAGATTTAAAAAATTTAAACCTGGGAATCTTTTAGCCATTTCTTTTGCTGCTTGGTCAATTCAACTTTTTCAACCAACTCAGGTCGGCGTTCTAAAGTGCGTTGATATCGCTGCAAAAACCGCCACTTCTCAATATTGGCATGATGTCCTGATTTTAATACTTCAGGAACATCTAAACCTTCAAAATGGTCTGGCTTGGTATATTGTGGGCAATCTAAAAGACCATCCACAAATGAGTCTTGCACATGTGATTGCTCATCAGACATTGCACCCGGAAGTCTCCGAATCACACTATCCAATAAAACCATCGCAGGGAGTTCACCACCAGATAAAACATAATCGCCTATTGACCATTCCTGATCAACATATTGTTGGATCAAACGCTCATCAACTCCTTCATAACGACCACACAATACAATTAATCCATCATATTTGACGAAATCTTGTACTGCAGGTTCATTTAAGGTCTTACCTTGCGGTGACATATACACCACAGGTACATGAACAGCACCCGCTTGCTTGGCAAGCTCTTTGGCACGATGAATTGCTTTCGCTAATGGCTCAGCCATCATCACCATACCTGGACCACCACCAAATGGACGTTCATCCACTCTTTTGTAGTTGCCCTCAGCAAAGTCGCGTGGATTGATACAATGAACTTGCACAATGTCACGTTTTGCTGCGCGCCCGCTAATACCGTAGGCTGTAATCGCTTCAAACATTTCAGGAAAAAGCGTAATGACTGCAAAAAACATCGCAGACTCCTCTATTTTCCTGCTGCGTCAATCCTTAAAGGATTAATAATCTACGCCCCAATTTACGTAGATACGACCAGCTTCGAGATCAACACGCTGTACTACATCTTTATGCCATGGAATCATTCGCTCTTCGCTATCGACACTGTCAGCAGTAGCGCGAACTACCATCACGTCGTTAGCACCTGTTTCAAACAATTCGTGGATTTGACCGAGGTTGACTTCTTGTTCATCTTCTCCAAGACCTAACACTGTTAAGCCCTTCAAATCTGACCAGTAATACTCGTCCACGCCTGCTTGAGGCAGTTGCGATTTAGAAATCCAGATATTTGCGCCAACCAAGTTATCTGCTGCGGTACGATCACTCACACCTTTTAGCGAAACAACCAAGCCTTTGCCATGTGGTTTCCAACGTTTTACATCTACTGTTTGCCAACCTGCTTTGGTCTCAATGTACCAAGGGAGGTAGTCAAAAATATTGCTCATAGGTTCTGTATTGGAATAGACCCAGAGCCACCCATTTAATCCATATGCTGAACGTAGCTGTCCAATCTGAATACGATCTTCGGGAACATTCTGTGTTGGTGTCATGGGCAACCTACTACTAATTAAGCAGTAGCTGCAGCTTTCTTAGCTTCAGCAGCTAAAGAAGCAACACGTTCTGAAGGTTGAGCACCTTGTGAAACCCAGTGAGCAAAACGGTCAGCATCTAAACGAAGTTTTTCTGCTTTACCTTGAGCTGTAGGGTTGAAGAAACCGATACGTTCGATGAAACGACCGTCACGTGCATTACGGCTATCAGTCACAATGATTTGATAGAACGGACGTTTTTTAGCACCACCGCGTGCAAGACGAATAACAACCATGATAGAACCTTATAGTTTTTACGGATTATCCCTGTACCGACCATCGATACATTTCAAACCCCTTTCATAGAGGGCAATATTTTACGTGAAATTTGCCCTGAATGAAAGATCAAAAAGTGTTTATCCACAATTTTGAATTTAAGGTTATTAGTTATTCCAAGATGAAGTATCAGTAAGATCAGCAATAGTACAGGTTCGGCCTTTTGACCAATATTTTTGACTCCTATGATTTATACATATTGAGCCATCATTTTGTTGAGATGTTCCTAAAACTGGTGTTGCAATCAATGCCCAAGTTGTAGGTGTAACATTGGTCAATTGAATAGTATATAAAACTGTACCTTGACTAGGAATTTTCCCAGAATGCTGTAAATCATTTAACGTCATCGGCACTTCAACATTATTTATCAATGGGACGTATGAAAAATTCGCAATTTTAAAACGCTGAATTCGGTTTGCTAGGTCAAGCATTTCAGACTGTGCTTCAGCTCTCTTAGTTTTTCTAACATGTTCTTGGTAAGAAGGATAAGCAATGGCGGCAAGTATACCTAAAATTGCAACCACAATCATAAGCTCAATAAGTGTGAAGCCTTTTGTCATACGATTCACCATTCTTCACGCCCCGTATTTTCTGTACCACATGAAATAGATGCAGAATCGATAAGACTAGCCGTTTTATTTTTACACCGTACACCAGTACTAGACATTAAAAAATTGTAATTCTTTGGATCTGTAGCCAACGCTGTAATTAACCATGTCTGACCACCAACACCTGGTACTACTGTAAAATTATATTTTACAGCAGCCCCCGTCGCACCTCTAGGCTGTACATTCATCCCTGACGGCATTACAAAACCTTGATAATTAAAATTTCTAGATTTATGACGATCTAAAGCCATAGCGATTTGTTGTATTTGATCTTGAGCCTGCGTAGCCTGAGACCGACGAATGTACTCTTGATAAGATGGAATTGCAATTGCGGCAATAATTGCCACAATCACCACTACTACCATCAGCTCGATTAGTGTAAAGCCTGATTGGAAAAAGTTTTTTCTTTTCATTTCCCCCCCCTAAGATGCTTTACGCGCGAGTTTTTCATACCATCGCTGTGGGATAAGGCACATTTCTGTCGCTTCTCCATTACCAAAACTACCAGTCACCGTTAAGGCAATTCGACCACTTGTATTGATACAATAATTTGTAGCACTCGTATTACCGGTCGCTTTTGGTGGACAAGATTCGTCTTGGCATTCTACTGGAGGACATATACCTCCGGCACACTCCTCTCCACCACCGGTACCACCACCATCTTTACCACCAACAGTAACTGTATGAATACCTACACCAATAACGCTACGTGAAGGCTCTATTTTGGTCGCACATTGACCAAACGGCATACAGAATGCAGTAAGCATACTTTCACCTTTCACACCTGCACCACAATCACCAGAAATACCCGGCTTACTTGCATCAAACGTTGATACATAAAGTTTATAGTTCATAGCTAGAGGTGTACCAAAGACCTTTTCACTTTGTTTCTTATAATTACTGCAATTTGTCAGCTTACCATCCACACCAGCCGTACAATTTTGAAATTTGTAGAACCACCCCCCTTTTTCAGAATAAGGAGCAACTAAAGTTGAATTTGCAAAACGATTTGCCTCTGTTATTTCACCTAAATTTGATTTTTGAAGGTTTTCTGTATATAAATTTGTTGTTCTGTTGAATAGGTCGCGACGTGCCACATCCTTATCATAAACATTATAGATCGCGTCATAATCATAGCCAGCTTCAGTAGAAGAAAAATCCTTCATTGGTGTACTACGATTACCGCTTCCTTGTGAAATTACAGCAAAGGTCTCACCATTTTGATTATATAAAGAAAATCCTGGCATATCGTAAAATCTAGGACTTTTAGCGCCATCATTTAATGTTAAAAGTTTAACTGGTGTTTTTGGAACAGCGCCTTTTAACTTTTGTTTATTATCAAAATCCACTCTAAATAATTGTCCACCTAGATCCCCAAAATAGATGTGATCAATTAAATCATCACCATCGCGATCAACTGTACGGATTTCACTTACGACACTGTATTTTAAATCAGTATGCTTCGTTGCTATCACACCTGTGTTGGTATTTGCTGCGGATGTAGTTGCAACATTATCACTTGCCCACCAAAGAAGATCACCATTGTCCGCATCAAACATATAAACGCCAGCGCCTTTTGATTTCGTAGGATTATATGTATCACTTTCATATCCAGCATATAAACCTTTCACACCACCTGTACGCGCATCCCCATCATCACCACCAGCATCGTATCCACCACCAACTAACATGACTCGTTTACGTTCGCCACCCCAATTTACCCAACCAATCGATGGTTTCGACCAACTTTGCCCCATATATTGAAGCTGACTAAACGTTGTAGATTTTGAGCCGCTGTATACCTTTTGAGTTGCAGGGTCAATATGAAATTTAAGTTCAGGACTATTTATATTACTGAGATCTAATGCATAGTAACTACGCCCCCCCATACGCAAACCACCATATGCTATTTGCATACCTTTCTGGCTTGTTGTACGACCATTTCCTACAACCAAGCTGCCAGAACTATCTACCACATATTGTGTATAAAGGCTCCATGGTCCATCAATACCATAATAAAGTTTTTGCATTCCACCATTGGTAACACTGGATAAACGGAAAGCATCTTTTTGATTCTCAACCATTTCATTTGGCACAAAAGCAAACTTTTCTACACCTGTGTCTGCATCAACCACATGTAGTAAGCCTTGCGTGGTCCCAAATAATACGTAGTCCTCACGACCGGTTGACTCCATAACTTTTTTAGTCTTGTTATATTCCAACTTACCTTTATTCGTTACCAAAACTGGATAAGAATGCATCACTGCACCCATTTGACGTAAACTACTCTGTGCTTTCAAGGCGTCAATCGTCGTTGGTGGGTTTGCTACGTCTAAGTTATATCCCAATAATGTAAGCAAATAGCCTCTATTCGGATCATTTTTATATGTTGAATCTGTAACATCAGTTAGTTGAACCTGACGCAATGAACCAGTACCACCAAATGTGTTACCAACTGCTTTACGATTTGTTAATAGTTTTCTTTCAGCATTATTTTGAACATTTGCTCCAAGTAGCATTTGTGACCAAGCACCGCCACGTGCAGCAAACTTCTTACTGCCCACTGTATTTTCATCACTATTTTCTACAGCCGTATTAACGCTTTTTGCCCAATAATCGTAAACTGCAGAGGTAATATTTCCGTTAGCATCATAAGTAGGTTCTTTAATACCACCATCAGTTTTAAATACATCACCTCCTGTTTTACCTTTAAGCTTCCCATCATCACCAACTAAATATTTCTTTAAATTACCTGTCCATAATTGATAATTGGTATTGGGAGTCGGTTGAAAGCTTTGATAATAAGCATTATTTTGTAGCTCAGCAGGGTTTAAAGCATCTCGTGGGATGGTCGGAGAACCTGTTGTTACAGAAGGAATATCTTTAGATAAATTACTAATAAAGTCATTCACACTTTCTACAATATCAGCAGCCTCGTTACCTGAATACCAACCTCCTTCCCCCATAATCCCCCAATATGCTGCTTCTTGTACATTCGTTAAATTTGTCTTTTTAGTTCCATCAGTATTTACGAATGGGGCTAAATTTTCAGCTTGTGATTTATTAACATCATATTTTGGAATATTATTAAAACTATTACCAAAACCCACCACAGCTGTCTTAAATTTTAGCTGTTTTGCATTTTTAGTTGGATCCAATAAAGCTGAATTCAATTTACCGATACAATCCCAGCCTGGAGATGTTCCCGTACAAGAGGGAAAAGTTGTTTTCCCAATTGCAGCTCTAGACAAATCTGCAGTTGTACCCTTATTAGGTTCACCATCTGTTAAGACATAGATACCCTGTCCACTACATTTTTTCACTTCATCTGTTTGAGTCAATGAATACGGTGATAGATACTTGTTACCATCCTTTGTCAAACTATCCGATTCACTCCAACCTCCATTATTAATATCTTTAGTGGATGTCCCCATTAAATATGAAATGGTCGTCGCATATGATCGCCCTGTAGGTGTATTTGAATTAGCGGACAATCCATTTATCTTCTGCCACAAAATTTGTCGTTGCGTTTTCCCCCCTACAACAGCATCTAACCTTCTTGCAGGGACTAAAACCGCACCTGACTCTGTATTGCTAGGTGATCCTAAAGTTGATAAACCAATAATTTTATCATCACCCAATTTATCAATTGTTGCAGTACCATTTAAAAGGTTATCCATGGCCGTTTTTAATCGAGCTATTCGGGTTTTTCCTGTACCATCATAAGAACCACTCCCAGTCATACTCCCAGATACATCTAGCATAAACATCAACGTAATATCACCAGATTTCGCATCCTGATAAATATCAATATCACTTGCTTGTGAAACACTTGTAGTCACTAAGCCCGTACTAAATGCAGCCATACTTGCTACAAGAACTTTATGGCGACATGAATTAATAAAATTCTTAGTTTGTTTTTTCATTTCATTACCCCAAATCTATACAAAGTCTTGAACAATCACATATTCCGTTACATGTGATGTATATGGAACATTTAAATCAGCAAGACACTCTGTCACTGTTTTACGTGAAATTGCATTTAGTGCCACTGAAGTACCTTCAGGTACAGTTGCTTCACTCATATGATTTCTAAAACAATTATTAATATCTGTTGTTGATGCATTAGTTAGTGTTGGCATAACCGAGACCGCAAAAACTTTTACAGGTTTAGTACTATCAAATTTAACTGTTTTGTCATCTGTGCCAAATTGCGCACCAAAAAACGGATCATTTTCTGAAATACTTGTAAATTTCACAGCCACTTGTGTCATAACTGCCTTACGACCGCTAGTAAAAAAGTTAGTCGTACTTTCGTCAGCATTACAGTATCCATCTAAACCAAATTCATTATTTGTTGGGGCTACCTCACCAGGCTTCCAATAAATTAAACTGGCCCGGTTAATATCAAAAAAACTAGGCTCTGCTCCGCGATAGCAAAAAACCATTTCCTTTTCCTTATCAGGAGCCCCACTGATATACCCAAACATACCACTTGAACTCAATGCTTGAATGATATTGTCTTCACGCTCGACATTAAAAAAAGCTGAATCCGAGTTTTGTAGCAATAGCTGTTGTGCCTGACTATTTGTTGCAATATTTAAGCTCACTAAACTTTGGCGAACAGCCAAAGTTCCTAGGACCACAATTGCGAGTAAAAGAAATAAGACAACAATTAAAGTTGCACCACGCTGTTTATTTATCATTGTCCTCTCTCCCCAAAAGTGTTGCGCAACGATACTGTTTGCGTGACAACCTGTCTTGCATATTTAGGAGCACTAGCTGTAGGTGTTGTTACTGTGACTTCTTGATCCAAAATCCGAAAGGTTTGATCATCTTTAAAATCAGCACCACCACCTACAGTCTGATTTGAACGCACCAAGACCCCGAGTTGAACAGCCAAAATTCTTGGACGGGGATCCATAGCCATGTATGTTGCTGCATCAACATAACGATGGTTTGCACCTGACTGAATCGAATATAAGACCCTAAATTGGTCTGCTCTCTTTATAATAATTTCACCCGCCCCACCCAAACCGTCGATTTCAGTTGGTGAGCCCTCTAATGGGTAGTGCCCCGCATCACATGCTAATGCCAAAGGTGAGTTAGGCTCATTTGTACTATTATTCGTATCTGCTCTTAAAAAATAACGCTGAACAACAACATGTCGACCTTCAGCAAGAGTAAATTCAAGTTCATTACCCTCACAATCTGATCCGCCATACCAAACATCATCGGCTTCCGTTGCCGTATTTTTATGATCTAAAATATATTGAGGCACAAATTGAATTGTAAGCTGATCACTAGCTTCCCCTTGTACGTTTGAAACACCTGTCCACTGTGGAGCTGTACCAACTGAAAGACCATGACTTCTACTTAAAAGCGTTTGACTTACAGAATTTCCTACTAAACTTATCGGTAAATTTGCTTGTTTTACACCACTGACTTCAACAGGATTTGATGATGAACGAAAAACCACACCACCATAAGTTGTCAAATCGTTGATGCTAGATTGAACAGTATTTAAATTTCCCAACCGAATGTCTTTCACAATATAATTCAGTCCAAAATTAGCATCATCTTGTAAACTAGCCTGTCCTTGCTGTAATGCTTGGCTACGTGAACTTGTCAGAAATAGCATTGTGGCTGCTGCAACAATTACTAAACCTAGAGCTAATGCAATCATCAACTCAATTAAGGTAAAGCCTGCTTGTTTAATTGGGTTCATTTAGTAAACCTCCATAATCAAACATGTTGATTCCTGTTCATAGCTAGCCCCTGTTGTACAGTTCCCCCTTTCAGCACCATCAGTAGCAGAAGTATCACCCCACGCAACATAAATACATCTACGGCTATCCGCATTTCCTTGGCATGGTAAGTAATTAACAGACATTCCAATAACTCTTGCTTTTGTTGCAATCTGAGCAACATCAAAATCAGCCAAATCGGCACTAGAACAATTCGCATTAAAGCAATTTATTGGGAAAACTCGCTGAGTATTTGCTGTATTCAAATGAAAAGCATAAACCTCTTCAGCACCACGATTTACCCGCATTCTTTCAGCCAAATCACGTGCTAAATTAATTGCTTGTATTCGCGAGCCACTTTCAGCAGTTGCCTCGATAGCTCTATATTGCAAAGCAATAAAACCCATCACCCCTATTGCAAGGATCAAAAGAGCTACCAATACTTCAATTAATCCAACACCTTGTTGATTCTTCTTTTTAATCATTAGCATGTACCCTCAACAACTTGCTGAATCGTTCCCATTTTTGAAACACTAATTGTTTGAGATTTACCCCCAGCAACAGAACACAAAATAAAGCTAGTATCTGTTGTTGCGCCAACCACTCCACCACTTAAACCATATGTAATACTTGTTTCACTTGCGGACGTTAAATGTGTTTTACCATGAGGCATCCAATTCACTACTGTGGCAGTATCTATAGGCAATGCATCTGTTTCTTCTGAACTTAAATTAACATCTATGTTCCTACGCTCCAACACTGCCTTTGCTCGCGTTTGATTTAACACTCCAATAAGTTCATTTGTGCTTTTCTTTAAATTTTGGCGAACAATCATATCTCCAAATGAAGGCGCAGCCAGCATGGCGATAATCCCCATCACAGCAATCGTCACCATCAGCTCTATTAACGTAAATCCTTTATTTTTCTGCATACTCCCCCCAAGGCGCGCCAAACTTTACCCTATTAAAAATAATATCTAATTAAATTACAAAACAAACACAAATAAGGATAAAAGGCATAAAAAAACAGATAATTGCCAAAAAGCAATTATCTGTCAATTCTTAAAAAAATTCAGAATGTTAAGTCATTAACACTTTATGCCTGAGTTACAGGAATACGTAACTCTTTTGGCAAACTAAATGTAATATTTTCTTCACGACCATCCAACTCTTGCGGCGCTTTTGCTCCCCAATCTTGCAGTCGCTGAATTACTTGTTTAATTAATATTTCAGGTGCAGATGCTCCTGCAGTTACACCAATTTTTGTGTGTTCATTAAACCATTCTTGCTGCAACTGATCTGCATTGTCCACCAAATACGCATGCTTACCCATCCGTTCAGCCAATTCACGTAATCGGTTCGAGTTCGAAGAGTTCGGGGACCCCACAACCAATACAACATCACATTGCGCGGCCAGATCACGTACGGCATCTTGGCGGTTTTGAGTGGCATAACAAATATCATCTTTACGAGGCCCCTGAATTTCAGGGAACTTCTGACGTAGGGCATCAATGACTTTTGCTGTGTCATCTATAGAAAGCGTTGTCTGAGTTACAAACGCTACTTTTTCAGGATGCACCACTTTGAGATCAGCAACATCTTGTTCATCTTCAACCAAATAAATCGAACCACCATTTTTGGTGTCATATTGGCCCATTGTCCCTTCAACTTCTGGGTGACCTTCATGACCAATCAAAATCGCTTCCACGCCTTCACGTGCGTACTTGGTCACTTCTATATGTACCTTGGTCACCAAAGGGCACGTCGCATCAAAAACTTTTAGCCCACGGCGCTCAGCTTCTTGTTGTACTGCTTTAGATACACCATGCGCACTGAAGATCACAATATTGTCATCAGGGACTTCATCCAGTTCATCCACAAATATCGCACCACGTTGACGCAAGTCGTCCACCACAAATTTATTATGTACTACCTCATGACGCACATATATTGGGGGGTTAAAGCATTCCAGTGCACGGTTCACAATCGCGATGGCGCGATCAACACCTGCACAGAAACCGCGTGGATTAGCTAAAACAATTTCCATAGAATCCTCAATGCCCACTCAATTTTACGGGTATCACTTGAAATAAATGTAAACAATAGACGTCTGACTATTTTGTTTGGCGCGCGTCTGCTCTAAAATAGAGAAGATATTTTATCATATCAGGAAAAATATCATGTCGGGTCTCTTGTTTGTCGTTTCTGCTGCTTCGGGAACGGGCAAAACATCCCTCGTTAAAGCCCTGCTTGAACGTGTAAACAATTTACATGTCTCTGTTTCTCATACCACTCGTGGTCAGCGTCCTGGCGAATTAGACGGCGTACATTACCATTTTGCAAAAAAAGAAGATTTTCTATCTTTGGTAAATGAAGGCGGCTTCATTGAATATGCAGAAGTTTTTGGTAATTATTACGGTACTGCACAGCGCACAGTAAAAGAGCAATTGGCCAAAGGTCATGACGTTTTACTTGAAATTGACTGGCAAGGTGCTGAACAGGTTCGTAAACTTTTTCCTGAATCTAGACAAATTTTTATTCTCCCTCCGAGTCAGTTCGATTTACGTCAACGTTTATCCAATCGTGGTACAGACTCTGTTGAAGTGATTGAACATCGTCTCAGCTGTGCCGTAGAAGATATGCAGCAATACGTTAATTTTGACTATATCATTATTAATGATGACTTTAATAAAGCACTGCATGACTTAGAGTCCGTTATTATTGCCAATCGTCTTGTTTTAAAACAACAAGCTGTGCGCCATGAAAAACTGATTGAGAAATTAATCACCCCTACGGAGCAGTGATTAAAACTTGAGTCTATAGACAAAGCACCTTATACTGCACAGTCTGTTAAAATTTTATATTCAAACGAGAATTCTTATGGCACGCGTAACCGTTGAAGATTGTTTAGACCATGTAGACAACCGCTTTGAGCTTGTACTAGTGGCAAGCAAACGCGCGCGTCAATTGGCACGTCAAGGTATCGAACCTACTGTTGAGTGGGACAATGACAAACCAACCGTTGTTGCTCTTCGTGAAATCGCAGCGGGTCACGTTTCTAAAGACATTTTGAAACAACGTGAACAAGACTACCAAACTTCAAGTTTAGACCTTGCACTTTCTGCAAATAACCTAAACTTAGACGGTTTTTCTTTCCAATAAGATAAACCTGACCTTAAAAGCCTAGTTTTTAACTAGGCTTTTTTTATGGATTCTCTTTAATATTTTACTCAGAACAGTTATAACATAAGCTTAAGAAGTGCAAAGCAGGCGAAAAAGATTTTCATTTTTTTAAACTAAAAAATTGACAAGTCATGCAATATGCATTTCATTAAAGTATTAACCGTTTCATTTGTAAATCAGTAGTAAAAGGGTGTTCTATGCCAGGCCCAATGGTCAGCCAAGCCAAGCAACAGTTAAATGTGATAATCGACGCTTACCTTTCAGTAAGTGATGTCGAACGCGTGCTTGAAGCTTGCGACTATGCGGATATTGCCCATGATGGCATTACACGTAAAAGTGGCGAACCCTACATCCTTCACCCAATTGCGGTGAGCTGTATTTTGGCGCATATGCGTCTTGATGCGGAAACTTTAATGGCTGCTTTACTACATGATGTCATTGAAGATACCGAATTTACCAAACAAGATATTACTGAAAAATTTGGTCTGACCGTTGCTGAACTAGTCGACGGCGTCACTAAACTCAGCCACTCTAGTGATAAAGAATATAATAAAGCCGCATCCTTCCGTAAAATTCTGCAAGCCACACTACAAGACCCACGTGTCATTATTATTAAACTAGCAGATCGCTATCATAATATGACCACACTAGGTGCTTTACGCCCTGACAAACGTGCTCGTATTGCCCAAGAAACTTTTGAAATTTTTGTGCCTATGGCACGCCTTGTCGGTATGAATGAAATGGCCGACAACCTTGAACATTTGTGTTATCAAAATCTCGACTTAGATATGTATAACAATGTTCAAGAAGCTTTATTACAAACCAAACCGAAACGCTGCGAATACCAAACCAAGTGGGAAAATAACCTCACCACCTTACTAGAACAGCACCATATTTCTGGTCGAATTAAAAAGAAAAATAATAATATTGAATTACTTCGTCACTTTGTAAAAAACGATATTGATCTGCAAGAGCTCACCCATAGTCATGCCTTTGAAATTATTTTACAAAGCATCGCAGACTGTGACCGACTTGCAGACATCCTCAAAGAAAGCTTTAAAGTTTTAAATTACGCCGATCATATTCGTCGCCCACTCCCTGGTGGTAACCAGTCACTGATGATGCGCTTAAAAGGCGAAAAGACTATTTTATCTTTGACCATCCAAACAGAGTTGATGCGTAAAGCAGCGCGATTTGGTGTGGTCCTCGGTGAAAATGCACCACAAGCTTGTCGTTCAGCGATCCAAGCCTCCATGCAAAATTTAAACGTGTTAGTCGATGGCGCATGTGCAAAGACCACATTTAGTGAATTACTGGATTATCTACATCAAGAAAAAATTTGGGTCTACACCCCACACGGTCATTTGCATGAACTCCCTCAGGGTGCCACAGCTGTTGATTTCGCTTATTCAGCAAGCTTATTTTTGGGCAACCATGCCGTTGGTGCGAAAATTGATGGGGAAACCAAGCCCCTTTCAACACCATTACTGAGTGGTCAAGTGATTGAAATTATCACTGATGTTCTTGCAACACCAAACCCTGACTGGCTAAGCTTTATTAATACCCAAAAAGCCCGCCGCGCATTACAAAATATCCTCCGTGACCAAGACCAAGATGAACAACGTTTAGTTGGTCAGCAAGCTTTAAATCGCGCATTAAAACTCTTTAACCGTTCTGTAAGTGATTTGACATTAGCGGATTGGGAAAATGTGCTGAATTGGCGTCATTTAAATGATAAAGAACAATTATTTGAACAGATTGCCGTGGGTGACTTATTACCGCAATTGGTTGCCAATCATTTATATGCTCAAGATACCATTCAGACTTCAAACTCTGCACGCTTGATCTTGGGTACTGACGGTGTCGACGTTAAATATGCGCACTGCTGTAACCCCGTTTTAGGCGATCCAATACAAGGGCATTTATCACGTCGTGGTTTGATTGTGCACCGTTCACGTTGTCATAATTTATTGCATGAACAACATTTACATCCTGAAAATATCATGCCTTTACACTGGACTACAGAAGACAGTGAGGACATTAGTTTTACAGCCTATTTATGCTTAAACATGCTGTTAAATGATGAACAAATTTCAGAGCTGATCTATCTATGCCGTAAAGAAAAAGTCGGTGTAGAAACTGTCCGTTCACATGAAGAAAAAACCTATGTGAATATTGTTGTACACAATCGTAAACAAATTGCCGAAATTATCCGTAATTTAAGAATGCATTTTGGCTTCCCACGCATCAGTCGTTTGGCACAAGCTGTTGCCATTGCTGAGCCTGCGAAAGTTGCCAGCTAACCTGACACCACTTATTTATATATGTTGTGTCTGTGATGATAATAGGAGAAATAGATGTCCCGCCAGGTAATCCATACTGAAAATGCACCCGCTGCAATTGGTACTTACTCACAAGCCATTTTAGTGGGCGACACTTTGTATTTATCAGGTCAAATTGGCTTAGATCCATATAGCATGGAGCTGGTAGAAGGCATTGAAGCTCAAATTCGCCGTGTATTCGACAACTTAAAAGCGGTATGTGAAGCTGCAGGTGGGACGCTAGCCGATATCGCCAAGCTGAATATTTTCCTCACTGACCTTTCTAACTTCCAATTGGTCAACCAAATTATGGGCGAATACTTTGCTCAACCTTACCCAGCACGCGCAGCACTCGGTGTAGCTAGCCTACCAAAAGGTGCCCTAGTTGAAATGGATGGCGTGGTGATTATTAATCAATAAGTTAGTAAACATCGCTTAAGCCCTTCACGAAATATCACATTCCAAAAGAACAAAAGCCTCACATGGAAATCTGAGCATTACTCAGATTTCCACTTAAATGGCATTTTTTATTCAAAAACTCAATTATCTTAAAAGCATTTTTAAATGATTTTTATTGACAAACGATAATAATTATCAATAATATTACTTATCCCATTTATTCACTTGGTTTGATTTCATGTACGTTTGTTTGTGCCGTGGTATTACTGATCAAGACATTAAAGATGCAATTGCCAATGGTGCAGAAAGCTATCGTGAAGTTCGCGATATGCTCGATTTAGGCACCTGTTGTGGTCGCTGTGCTCCTGAAGCACGTATGATCATCAGTGATGAAATTGCACAAATTGCAGCCCGTATCGCAATTGCCGCATAAACCAAGCTTTTAAATTTTCTCTACAATCATAATTATAAAACCAATGGTCTCAGACCATTCCTCCTCCCCCGCTTCTGACTCTAAGCGGGTTTTTATTTATTAAAGCCCTGAAAATTAGCGCCTTGTTTTGATTGTGATTTTCATTTGCTGTTCTATAAAACACTCGCTAAATTACACTTTGTTGTTTAAGATATTTCTATTCTAATATCGAATTTATATTGCTTAGTTCGAGCTTTATTGCAGTTAAGGAGTCAGACATGAAAGGCAATCGTGATGTAATTAATCAGTTAAATCAGGTGCTTTATCATCATTTAACTGCAATTAATCAATATTTTCTTCATTCACGGATGTTCAACGATTGGGGTATTGAACAACTGGGCTCTGCGGAATATAAAGAATCAATCCGTCAAATGAAGCATGCTGATAAAATTATTGAGCGAATTTTGTTTTTAGAAGGTTTACCAAATTTACAGCACCTCGGTAAACTCTATATCGGTCAGCATACCGTTGAAGTCTTAAATTGTGATGTACGTAAAGTCAAAGAGAACATTGAAGCCATTCAAACTGCAGTTAAACTAGCAGAAGAACAGTTAGATTATGTCACTCGAGATCTGGCTCAAGAAATCTTAGAAAAAGAAGAAGAATGGTTGGATTGGGCTACAACCCAATTAGACTTAGTTGAATCTGTAGGTATAGAGAATTACATTCAGAGTCAGATTTAAACTTATTAAAAAAAACCCGCGGATGCGGGTTTTTTATTTTCATAAATTACTACCAAGGGCGAAGGTCAACGATTTTTACGACTTCAGCTGTTTCTTTATTAACTAATACTGTCATATCCACAGCATTTGCTTTTAATGGAATATAACCTGTGGCTTGAGGATATTTCGCTAATATCTTTCGTACCTGCTTATAGTCATTAAATTGCTCCAATTCTTTTAGAAGTATCGCACGTTTTTTTATTTGCGGTAATGCTTTTGTAAAGTCCACATAACGTTCAGGCTTTTGAGCAATTGAAATCCCACCCAATGCTTCAGCAAACATATCGTTTTCGCGTTGTAATTTGTCTTGAGCGAATTCAACACATACGTATTGAGGGTATAATAATGAGGGCTTCTGAAATTGAATTTTCACTTGAGCTAGATGTTCCATAATTAGATCATTTTTACGTACTAATTCAAAACGATCAACATTATAAGCAATCCAAACAGGTCTACCCTTCTCTATACTATATAAACCGTAACAGAGAGCAGAAATTTGCAAAGCAATAATCACACCGAGATCAAATTTAAGTGTTTTTTTACCTTCTTTATAAACCAACCAACCTAGCAATGGCCCGACAATGACATCAATCGCAAGCATCATTAAAAAAATGTGAGTAACACCAACAGCACTTGCGAGTGGAGATGGGTACCATACAAAAAAAACCAATCCCATTATAATTAAAGCAACTAGGATAGAAATAAATAAATGGCTGAGGAAAAATTTTAGGCGTTTATTTTTAACCATTACAGCATACTCATGATTTATTCATTTTGCTTTTGACTTAGTAAAATAGGGTTTTATTACACACTTCCCTAAACAGCATGTTAGTTTTTTCTATTTCGTTTATTCATTTCCATAAATAACTTTACAAAAAAGGAGTGCCTTAGCACTCCTTTTTTTAGCTAAAAATTAACGGCATTCAGCAGGTACGTATTTATCCGGCATTGAACCAGCAGCTGCAGTAAAACCACGTGCAGTTGCTGTTGCTGTTGTTAAAGAAGTACAAGCCCAATCAACTGTTCCACCCGCTGTTGCAGAGGCTAAAGCTGTAGTACCTACAAAAGGAGTAAAGATAATTGTTTTGTTTAGTGCATCACCAGGTAAACCAGATACATCTGCATCATTTGAAGAAGTTGCAGTAATAATACCAGTAGCCTCATCTACGACAACACTTTGAACATATTTAGATGCAATAGTACCTGCTGCTTGTTCAGTTGCAATAGCAGCAGCAGCAGCTTTAACACCAGTCATACCATTGCTTTGATACATTTCACTAACAGCTTGCTTACCTGCTGTTGCAGCACCAACAATTTCAGTTACTTTTGCACGAACAGTGTAGTTTTGGTAAGCAGGAATCGCAACAGCAGCAAGAATACCAATAATTGCAACAACGATCATTAATTCAATAAGGGTAAAACCTTTTTGAGCGTTCATAACATTCTCCACAAATGTTTTTTAATTTAATTATTTAATAAAGCTATGTAGCTTGTTTTATAAATAGCACAGAGCGTGCCAAGATTTATTATAGTGAAAATGACAGAAAAAACAGCACTTTAAAAAAATATTTTTATTTTTTGTAATCATTGCGTCTCTTTTTGTGTTTAAAAGTGACGATTTGTGTCACTTTATCACCGTTTTTTAGCGCAAAATTATTGGCGCATTTGCGATTTCATTATTTCGATCTACAGACTTCCCTGCATAAAAGTGATCCATCACTTCACCAATCTCTTTTACACCAACCGTCAAAGCTATTCGGTATTGTTTATTTTGCATGCTTTGGATAATTCGCGCGCAAATATCCTGCCATACTTGGGCATCGGTCGCCTGCCTCATCCCGCGATCAATCACAATTTCCACCTGACGTTCACACAAGTTTAAATAAAGCAAAACACCACTATTAAATTCTGTATCCCACACACCCAGTTCAGCAAAGAGCTGTTCAGCACGTGCACGGGTATTTTGATAATAGGCTTGGTTCGAAGGAATATGCCCTTCGATCACCACCTGTATTTCGCCCACATGGCCATGCTCAGCTTCTGTCACCGCTTGCGCAATGGCCTGCTGATCTTGCTTATTAAAAAACCGGTTTGCTGCAGGCATATAAAAGAAGTGCTTCAACCAGCGTTTAAAACTTGGTTGCTGTATTTCCTGTGTTTTAGGACAGGTGACAATTTCTGTTGTTTCTGTTTTCGTTACCATGAACCTGATGCTCCCCCACCGCCAAAGCTACCACCGCCTCCACTATAGCCGCCGCCACCAAAGCCACCACCTCCGCTACGGCCTCCACCACCCCCACCACCAGCAAGAAACATTTGAAAAATGGTTTGAGCAATAGCCGTAATCAGTAAAAAGAAAATTGCTCCACCCATCAACAGACTGGTGAGTAGACCTGCACCATTGACCAAACCCGCAACGGTACCTGCAACAGCAGCAGTTGACGCACTTAAGCGCTTACCCACAATAAAGGATGCAAAAATACCAATCACCAAAATGATGAGAACCGTTGTAAAAGTTTTCTCTTTGGCTTGCTGCTCGTGTAAGGCTTGTTCCTGACGTTCTTTCAGCTCTTGGGCTGCTTGAGCGGCAACTTCAGGGTCTTGATTTAAAATACGTGTTATTTCCGTTAAGCCAGCATCAATGCCTTGAGCATACTGAGCTTGCTTAAAATACGGCGTGATTTGATTACGGATAATTCGACTAACAATAATGTCTGGCATAATGCCTTCCAGCCCATAACCCGTCAGGATTTGAATTCTGTGATCATTCACAGCAATCGCCATCAATATCCCATTGTCACGTTTTGCTGAACCGAGTTGCCATTTTTCTGCAACACGCATGGCGTAATCAAAAATATCTTCTTGACCTGTGGTTGGCACAATCACGACGCCAATTTGTGCCTTGCCTTGTTCGTGTAACTGTAAAATTTTCTGGCTAATGGCTTGCTTTTCAGCAGCGGAAAGTAAGTTTGCCTGATCAACTACAGGTTCATTGAGCGTCGGCAAGCCACGAATCGACTCGCCATCTGCCATATCATTAGCGATATTCGGCTGCTGAATTTTGATTTCAGGCTGTGCTGTTGTATCTTTTTGCGTAGCTGACTGTTGATCTTTTAATATTTTACCGACAACAACTGTTTCAGCATCTACATCTGTAGCGGTGGCAGTTTCTGCATGTGTGAAACCCACCACACACAATAAGCATGCTAAAACCATGCGCTGCAACCACAACAAACCTGTATGTTTTAGCTCAAAATCCACCATCAGCCCACCTCACAATGCAGTGATGCCAATTAATTAAAATCAACTTTTGGTGCAGTTTGTGCACTTTGCTCTGCGCTAAAGTTAGGCTTGGTATCCATACCGATGACTTTAGCTGTCATCACTTGCGGGAACTGGCGTGCATAGCCATTAAAGTCTTGTACTGTAGTAATGTAGCGATTACGTGCGACAGCGATCCTGTTTTCAGTGCCTTCTAACTGAACCTGTAAATCACGGAATTGCTCATTGGCTTTTAAGTCTGGATAATTTTCCGAGACTGCAATTAAACGAGAAAGTGCGCTGGTCATCTGCGCTTGAGCTTCTTGATATTTTTGGAACAGTGCTGGATCTTCCAAAACTTCCTTATCCACTTTTAAGCCCGCAACATTGGCACGTGCTTGAGTCACTTCGGTCAGTACTTGTTCCTCATGTTTCGCGTAACCTTTAACCACATTGACAAGGTTAGGTACCAAATCTGCACGGCGTTGATATTGGTTTTGCACCTCAGACCATGCTGCTGTAACGGCCTCGTCTTTGACTTGTAATGTGTTATAGCCACAACCACTCAGGGTCAACGTACTGACTAATGCGATTGCGAGCATGCTTTTTTTCATTGAATTCATAACCCTTAACCTCAAGTATTTATTTGTAATTGTTTAAATAAATTCATTCTAACCTTATTTTTCGAATGAATTATGTATTTTCTTTGTGATTAAACTGATCTACTCGAAAAATATTTAGCATTAAAAAAAGCCCACAACTCGGGCTTTTTTATCATATTGAATTAACTATACAATTGCGGTGTGATTTCAGTCTGAAAACTTTCCATTTGATATTCATCAGCAAGGCGTTCTTTCCAATATTTCACGATCTGACTGTAATCAATTTCGCTCGGATGAAATTCTGCTTTGTAATATGACAAATATTCTGGCGTCAATTGAATAAACATTTTTGCCAGCAAATACGCCCCGAAAATATTTCCGCCCAGCTTTGGCAAACTTTTTTTCTTATCCTGCATAAATAGCTTCGTTGCAGAATAAAACGTAAGACTTGCAAAACCCGTGGTCACACTGCGCATAATCATGCGACGTATTTTGTCATCACCATAGACATGCTGATATACATCGAATGCTACCGCACGATGCTCAATCTCTTCAATCGCATGCCACACCCAAAGTTTCACTGCATCATCATCTAAAGTACTGAGCACTTCAGGATGTCTTAAAATATAGCCACCAAGCAACGCGGTAAAATGTTCAAATGCACAGGTAATTGCCAACTGTATTTTTGGATGTAAGTTTTTTACATAGCTGTCTTTACGTGCCAGCCATGCTTGGAAACGATCTAAATTATAGGTTTCACTGCGCCAAGCATCGTTAAATTCAGCATGGGCTTTGGAATGCATCGCTTCTTGCCCAATGAATGCTGCGATCTCAGCTTGTAATTTTTCATCACTGACTTTATCGCGTACATTGCGCACGCTATGCACAAAGAATTGCTCACCAATGGGAAAGGTCGATGACAATGCCGTCAACAAATGCGACATCACCGGTGAGTTGGCAAAATAATGCCGGCGAATCGCTTTAGGATTGAATTGTGCTCGACGTACCGTAATGCCAATGGCTTTAGGACGATTTAGATATGTTTTTTGTGTCGTCACTTGCGTCATGGTCGCTTCCTAAGATTTAGATCATGATCGCAGTATGTAATTCCTAAGCTCTTTCACACATGGCAAAATGTGCTAGCACATTTGCATAATTCACCATTCTAAAGCGCTGTCTGACAACTTTTCAGCGTATTTATCTGCAAAATCCATTCACGTGTCATTTGAGGTAAATTCCAAAAAATAAAAAACCCGCCGAAGCGAGTTTTTTTGAATAAATCCAATGCAATCACTGGCATGTCATGACTTAAACATCTAAGTAATCAAGAATACCTTCTGCAGCTTGGCGACCTTCCCAGATTGCGGTTACCACAAGGTCAGATCCCCGGACCATATCACCGCCGGCAAAAATTTTCGGATTCGATGTTTGAAATTTAAATTCTTGCTGTTCAGCAGCAATGACGCGACCTGAACCATCCATACTAATGTTTGATGTAGTAAACCAATCTGCGGGGCTGGTACGGAAACCAAAGGCTAGCAATACTGCATCTGCTGGTAAAATTTCTTCTGAACCCGGAACTGGTTCAGGGCTACGACGACCGCGACTATCAGGTGCGCCAAGCTGTGTAGTCACAACTTTAACACCCGTCACTTTGCCATTTTCACCCACAATTTCAATTGGCTGGCGATTAAATTGGAAATCCACACCTTCTTCACGTGCATTTTTCACTTCACGACGTGAACCCGGCATGTTTTCTTCATCACGACGGTAGGCACAGACAACGGATTCGGCACCTTGGCGGATCGAGGTACGGTTACAGTCCATCGCGGTATCACCACCACCCAGAACAATCACTTTTTTGCCTTCCATGCTGATGTATTCAGATGGATCTTTTTCCCAACCTTGCGTACGGTTCACATTGGCAATCAAGAAATCCAGTGCATCATGCACACCAACAAGGTCTTCACCCGCGAAACCGCCCTTCATGTAGGTATAGGTTCCCATACCCATGAATACAGCGTCGTAATCAGCCAATAGCTGATCAATGGTCACATCTGTACCAATTTCGGTATTTAGACGGAATTCAACACCCATGCCCGAGAAAATCTCACGGCGACGTTTCATTACGTCTTTTTCCATTTTGAATTCTGGAATACCAAATGTCAGCAAACCACCAATTTCAGGACGCTTATCAAATACGACTGGCTTCACACCATTACGTACAAGAATATCTGCACAGCCAAGGCCAGCAGGACCTGCACCAATAATCGCAACTTTTTTGTCTGTCCACTTAACGTGTGACATATCTGGGCGCCAGCCCAATGCAAAGGCTGTATCGTTAATGTATTTTTCAGCATTACCAATGGTGACTGCACCAAAGCCGTCATTTAGCGTACATGCGCCTTCACATAAACGGTCTTGCGGGCACACACGACCACAAACTTCAGGCAAGGTGTTGGTTTGATGACACAATTCTGCTGCTTGGAAAATGCGACCTTCTGCAATCAATTTTAACCAGTTTGGAATGTAATTATGTACTGGACATTTCCATTCACAATACGGGTTACCGCAACCTAAGCAGCGGTGCGTTTGATTTTTTGCAACTTCAGCTGTAAACGGTTTATAGATTTCCACAAATTCTGCTTTGCGGACAACTAGATCTTTTTTCTCTGGATCTTGGCGTGCTACATCCAGGAACTGAAAGTCATTATTTAGGCGCTCTGCCATGTCTCTCTCCGTGGGTAGGTGTAAGCATGTTTTGACTTACACCTGCCTATCAAATCTGCAGTAGTGGAATTATTGTGGATCAGCTTGAGTTGTTTTCAACAAAGTCTGCAAATTAGCAGCTTTTGGTTTCACAAGCCAGAATTTGCGGCTATAGAAGTCAAACTCGTTGCGGATCTTATACGCCCAAGCACTACCTGTTTCTTTAATATGTTCATCTAAGATACGGCACAAGAACTCTTTGTGTTCTTCCATCGATTCTGTAGAGATACGGTTCAATTCAATCAGTTCGTGGTTGTAATGGTCAACAAAGTCATTGTCGAGGTCGAGCACATAAGCGAAACCGCCTGTCATACCCGCACCAAAGTTATGACCCACTTTACCCAATACAGTCACGATACCACCCGTCATGTATTCACAGCAGTGGTCGCCTGCGCCTTCAATCACGGCAAACGCACCTGAGTTACGCACAGCAAAACGCTCGCCTGCTGTACCTGCAGCAAACAATTTACCGCCTGTTGCACCATACAAACAGGTGTTACCAATAATCGCAGTATTTTGCGTTTGGAACGGTGAACCTTTCGGTGGGAAGATCGAGATACGACCACCAGCCATACCTTTACCCACGTAGTCATTCGCATCGCCTTCTAGGCTGATGTGTAAACCGCCGGCGTTCCAAACACCCAATGACTGACCTGCAGTCCCTGTTAATTTAACTTTAACAGGGTGCGCTTCCATACTGAGGTTGCCATAACGTTTTGCAATCTCACCCGAAATACGCGCGCCAATTGAACGGTCACAGTTACCAATTGTGAAGCTATATTCACCGCCTGTGCCTGCTTCAATCGCTGGCAGCATTTCAGCTACCATTTTCTCAGCCAATAAACCTTTATCAAATGGTGCATTACCTTGTACTTCACAGTACTGTGCTTTGCCTTCAGCCGCAGGATGCGATTGGAGCAATGCGCTCAAATCAAGGTGTGCATGTTTTTCAGTTTCACCCGGAAGCATTTCCAGTAAATCTGTACGACCAATCAAATCTTTGAGGCTAGACACACCGAGTGCCGCCAACCATTCACGGGTTTCTTCCGCAATAAAGTGGAAGAAGTTGATCAGCATTTCAGGCTCACCGATATAGTGTTCCTGACGTAAATGATCTTGCTGTGTTGCAACACCGGTCGCACAGTTGTTTAAATGGCAAATACGCAGGTATTTACAACCCAATGCGATCATCGGTGTAGAACCAAAACCGAAACTTTCAGCCCCAAGAATCGCTGCTTTCACAACGTCTAGACCTGTTTTCAAGCCACCATCAGTTTGTACACGGACTTTGCCACGCAGATCGTTCACACGTAGCGCCTGATGCGCCTCAGATAGACCAAGCTCCCATGGAGAACCTGCATGGTGAATTGAAGAAAGTGGAGAAGCCGCTGTACCACCGTCATAACCAGAAATGGTAATGAAGTCTGCGTATGCTTTTGCCACACCTGCCGCAATCGTACCAACACCGGGCTCAGAAACCAGCTTAACTGACACCATCGCCTGTGGGTTAACCTGTTTTAAATCGAAAATTAACTGTGATAAATCTTCGATTGAGTAGATGTCGTGATGCGGCGGCGGAGAAATTAATGTCACACCCGGTACTGAGTAACGTAAACGTGCAATTAAGCCATTCACTTTACCGCCCGGCAACTGACCACCTTCACCTGGTTTTGCACCTTGTGCCACTTTAATTTGAAGGACTTCTGCAGAAGTTAGATATGCAGGGGTCACACCAAAACGGCCAGATGCAATTTGTTTGATTTTCGAGTTACGGATAGTGCCGTAACGCGCTGGGTCTTCGCCGCCCTCACCCGAGTTCGAGCGACCACCAATGGTATTCATAGCGATTGCAATAGCTTCGTGCGCTTCAGGTGATAATGCACCTAAAGACATCCCAGCCGAGTCAAAACGTGGCAGAATCTCTTCCACGGATTCAACTTGATCTAGCGCAATCGATTGATCTGTTTTCAGCTTGAATAAGTCACGAATCGTTGCAATTGGACGGTTATTCACTAGCTCTGCATATTCTTTAAAGTCGGCATAATTACCAGAGCGTACTGATTTATGCAGCGCATTAATTACGTCTGGGTTAAATGCATGGTATTCCTTACCGAATACAAATTTCAGCATACCACCTTGATCAATTGGTTTACGTGATTTCCATGCCAAATCTGCCAATTTTTTCAAGTCATTTTCTAGATCAGAGAATGTCGCGCCTTTAATACGGCTCGGTACGCCAGTAAAGCATTTTGCAACCACTTCATCAGAAAGGCCGACCGCTTCAAACAACTGACCGCCACGGTAAGAGGCAACAGTAGAAATACCCATCTTAGAAAGGACTTTCAATAAGCCTTTCTCAATACCTTTACGGAAGTTAGCTTGCGCATGAATTGGGTCACCCAACAATTCGCCTTTCGCGATCAAGTCATTGATCACGTCATAAGCCAAGTATGGATAGATCGCAGTCGCACCGAAACCAAGAATCACCGCAAACTGGTGTGCATCACGCGCCAAACCAGTTTCGACAATGATGTTGGCATCTGTACGAAGACCCACATTGATTAAATAGTGGTGAACCGCGCCAGTTGCCATCAATGCATTTGCAGGTAAGAAACCTTGACGGATTTTCTTATCAGACAATACAAGCAATGTTTTTCCGTCGCGAATCGCTTGTGCAGATTCTTCACAAATACGCGCGATGGCAGCTTCTAAGCCTTCATCTTCTGCATAGTTCAGGTCGATATCTGCAATCTCGTAACCTTTACGACCAAGTGTACGGATTTGATGCATTTTCGAATTTGACAGTACTGGGCTTGAAATGATCAGACGATCTGCATGCTCTGGACCTTGTTCAAATACATTTTGTTCACGGCCGAGGCATGTCTCTAACGACATTACGATCGATTCACGTAATGGATCGATTGGCGGATTCGTAACCTGAGCGAACTGCTGACGGAAGTAGTCAGACACATGCCGCACCTGACGAGACAATACTGCCATTGGCGTATCATCACCCATTGAACCCACGGCTTCCTGACCGCTTTCAGCGATTGGACGAAGCAATTGGTCACGCTCTTCAAATGTCACCATGAACATTTTTTGTGAAGCTTTCAGGTCATCGCCTTTTAAGCCTTGGTCACATAAATATTCTTCGAGCTCTGGACTGCCTTGCACACGTACTGAGTTTTCACGTAACCACTGACGGTACGGACGCATACGTTTGAGGTGATTACTCACATCTTGAGTATCGAGCATTTTGCCGGTAAAGGTATCAATCACCAAAATTTGACCCGGACCGACACGGCCTTTAGACACAACGTCTTCTGGTTCATAACCCCAAACACCAATTTCTGACGCCAAGGTGATGTAACCATTTTTAGTAATTACCCAACGTGCTGGACGTAAACCATTACGGTCAAGCATACAAATCGCATGACGACCATCTTGAATTACCAGACCTGCTGGACCATCCCATGCTTCCATATGTTTCGAGTTGAATTCGTAGAATGCACGTAAGTCCGCATCTAAAGTTTCAACGTTTTGCCACGCTGGTGGAACCAACATACGTAGCGCACGGAACAAGTCCATACCACCACCAACAAGGATTTCCAGCATATTGTCTAAGCTTGAAGAGTCCGAGCCTGTACGGTTCACGATTGGATTTAGCTCAGTTAAACCCGGCAATAATGGGTTTTCAAATTTTGGTGTACGTGCCATCGCCCAGTTACGGTTTGCGGTAATGGTATTGATCTCACCATTGTGTGCTAAGTAACGGAACGGCTGAGCCAATGGCCAACGAGGCAAGGTATTAGTTGAGAAACGCTGATGGAATACAACAATGTGTGACTTTAAACGCTCATCAGCAAGATCGGTATAGAAATCAGCAATGGCTGCTGGCATCATCAAACCTTTATAGCTGATCACAGTTGAGCATAAAGTGGTTACATAGAAGTATGGGTCAGCAGTCAGCTGTTGTTCTGCACGACGACGTGCCATCACCAACTTACGGTTGAATTCAACCTCTGAAACACCCATTGGGCAATTTACGATAATTTGTTCAAATGCAGGCAATGACTGCATCGCGATTGAACCCAACGCATCGTTATTGGTTGGCACAACACGCCAAGCGATGACTTTACAACCTTCGTCTTCGATTTCTTTGGTTAAAATTTGTTTTGCATGTGCGGCTAATGCAGGGTCTAGGTTTAGAAATACCGTACCCACAGCAAAGATTTCACTCAATGTAATGTCACTGAGTTTTTTCGCTTCTTCACGGAAAAATTCTTTGGGCATAGCAAGGAGTAGACCGCAGCCGTCACCGGTTTTACCATCTGCGGCAATACCACCACGGTGGGTCATACAACTTAAACTATGCATTGCGGTTTTGACGAGATCATGGCTTGCATCACCCTGCATATGGGCGATTAAACCGAAACCACAGTTATCTTTAAACTCATCCGGTTGGTATAAACCTTGAGCGGGAGCTACAGTATTAGGCGATGGCATGTGCATAGCGTACCCTTCTTTTCTTTACAGCTCTTTCGAGCACTTAACAAACTAATTTCTTGTTGCGATTCGTCTTAACTTACTCACATGAATTGTTCTGTCGAGCAAAATTATTTCTTATTCACACCCTTAAGATAAACCGAATTCATCTTAGATGCATGAATAAAAGTCAAATTTTCTGCTTTTGCAGTTCAGATCAGGGATAACGACTGGATTAATGACTTCGCACTTTTATCGAATCATTTTCGCGCCAAAACAGGGAGAAAAGTTCAATTTACGCACCAATTAAGCAATTTACATGCCAACTTGATGCATTTTCTCCTAAGATGGCTGATTACAAACATTTTTTAGTTATAACAAATAATTTAAATTGTTCTTTTATAATTTTATGCACTTTTTCTGTGCAGTTTAGACTTTTCCTAAGACATCTTGCGCTATTTTAGAACTAATTGAATGGATCGGTTACTTCTTGCTCTACCGGTGCAGGTTTTGGACGTGGTGCATCTACACTACTTTGTGATTTTTGCACATCAATCACATTCCCTTCAGCATCACGGCGAGTCACCGTAGTACTTGTTGTTGCATTAGCTGGAGTTGTTACCGACGCTGCAGCCGCTGCTTTTCGTGCTGCGATTTGAGCTTCATCAATTTTCGGTAAAGGCACAGACTTTAATTTAACAGCATATAACTTTTGACTCGACGACATTTCTTCCGCGCCTAAGTCATTCACATATGCTTGATATTGTTTAAATTCCACAACCTTAGGTTTAATTGATGCAGGCAAAGCAATATTGAGGCTCGACATTGCAGTTTTCGCATCATTTTGAGACGAATATGGTCCTGTTAAAATGACGTATTGCTCAGGATGGTCTTCACCAGAAAGACGTAGATAAATAAATTTGTGACGCTCAGGCTGCTTGCGTAAGAAGCTTTTTAAAATATCTTCTTCAGAAACCCTAAATAATTCAATACCATAAAGCTTGACAGAATCATTGATAAATTTAGTGCCGCGAAATTCTGGTTCATGTTGAGCCGTAGCAACCACACGGGTCGTCATATCAAGCGGACGCACTTCGTCATTTAATGCACCAAGATGGGACATTGCTGCCACTTTCTCTGGCTGAATTTGTAAATCGACTTCGGTTTCCGCTTGTTTTTCAACTTCAACCAATTCTTTGGTATCTGTAATCGCCCAAAAAACCAATGCAGCGAACAGACACACAGCTCCACCCACCAACCATGTGTAGTGATGAACTTTTTGCCATTGAGACTGCCGCGCTGCCATGATGTACCTACTCTGCCTGATTTGCCAAAATTGCCTGTTTCATTAATTCGACATCAAACTCTTTGGTGATGATGGCCTGACCTAATGATTTCAGTAAAATAAGTCGTAATTGCCCATTCAATACTTTTTTATCATGGGACATATACGCCAAAAATTCCTCTAGCGGAATTTTAGGACAAACTATCGGTAATTGTGCACGTAAAATGATTTTTTTTGTACGCTCTAAATCTTCAACTGTGATCCAGCCCATACGATGGGACAAATCTGCAGCCATCACCATCCCTGTTGCAACGGCTTCGCCATGTAACCATTCACCATACCCCAAGTACGATTCAATCGCATGGCCAAAGGTATGACCCAAGTTTAATAACGCACGCTCACCTTGTTCTTTTTCATCATTGGCCACAATACGCGCTTTATGGGCACATGAACGATAAACCGCTTCAGCCAACAAAGTTGCATCACCTGCAACTAAAGCATCCATATGCTGTTCAAGCCAAGTTAAGAATTCAACATCACCCAACAACGCATATTTGATCACTTCAGCCAAACCTGCAGAAAGTTCACGCGCTGGCAAAGTTTTTAATTGCGCCATATCCGCAAGAACCACTTGGGGTTGCTGAAAGGCACCAATCATGTTTTTACCTAGTGGATGGTTAATCCCTGTTTTGCCACCAACACTTGAATCCACTTGAGAAAGTAAAGTCGTCGGTACTTGAATAAAATACACACCGCGTTGATAGCATGCAGAGGCAAAACCGGTCATATCTCCAATAACACCACCACCTAATGCCAAAACCGTACAATCGCGGTTAAAGCCTGCTTCGAGCAAGGCATCAAAAATTAAATTCAAATGGTCTAAATTTTTATACTTTTCACCATCAGGCAAAATACATGTCGCAACAGTTTTCCCTACTGCCTCAATTGCTTCTACATAATGTTTTAAATAGAGCGGGGCAACTGTGGTATTAGAGACAATCATCACTTGTTTACCCTGAATATAAGGCTCAAGTAAAGTTTGTGGATTAAGGTCACTCCCAATAAAAATAGGGTAGCGACGATCACCGAGTTCAACATGTAAGGTTTGCATGAATTTAACCTTTTCTAACGAGATATATTTTGTGAAACAATTAAATTAAAAATTTTTTGCGCAAGATCTCTCGCCGCACCTTGATTGGTTTCAATAATATAGTGGGCGACTTCACGATAAAGAGGATCACGGGCAGCCAATAAATCTCGTAGCTTTTGCTCTGGATTTTCCACTTGAAGAAGTGGGCGATTTTTGTCGCGGTAGGTTCGTTGTAACTGAATTTCCACCGGAGTATATAGATAAACAACAATACCTCGTTGTTTTAAAAATTCACGATTTGGGGGCTGAGTCACAGCACCACCGCCAGTCGCCAAGACCAGTTGTTTCTTTGCAGTTAACTCATCAATGACATTCGTTTCACGACTTCTAAAGCCTTTTTCCCCTTCCTTTTCAAAAATCCAAGGAATGGTCGCACCTGTTTTACGTTCAATTTCATGATCACTGTCTAGAAATTCACGTCCTAACAATTCTGCTAAATGTCGCCCTACGGTTGTTTTTCCTGCCCCCATTGGCCCTACCAAATAGATATTTGGTAGGGTTTCAAACTCTTTGCTTGGCAAGGAGTCACCTATTTCTTTTGTTAAATTGAAAATATATTAATGATTTCTGGTAACACTGTCATTAACAATTCGCGGAGTAACAAAAATCAGTAACTCATTTTTTGCATCGCTTTTCATATCTTTACGGAATAAGCGACCCACATAAGGAATATCACCTAAGAACGGTACTTTAGTTTGCTTACTTTGTGTTTCCTGATTAAAAATACCGCCGAGCACAACAGTTTCACCATTGTTGACTAAGACATCGGTATTAATTTCATTTTTATTCAGGATGATTTCACCATTTTGTGCATATCCTGCTGGTGAGTCGCTCTTGATATTCAGCTTCATTTGCACTTTACCATCTGGAGTAATGCTAGGCGTGACATCCAGACTTAATAAAGCTTCTTTAAACTCGGTAGAAGAAGTCGCATTTGAACCTGTACCCGTTGTGGTTTGATATGGAATTTCTTGACCTGATGCAACTTTGGCGGGTTGTTTATCCGCTGTCAGTACTTTTGGTGTAGAAATGACTTCACCATAACCATCTGCTTGTAAAGCAGAAAGCTCTAAATCCAACATAAAATCAGAAAGACTAATTAAGCCGAACGCAATTCGACTGGCACCTGCAGTAGTCACCCCTAAGTCCACGTTTAAGTTACTTGGACGCTGAATCGTATATTTACCATCATCATCCGGTGTTTTTAAGTCCCAAAGCGTAGTATCACTACCACCCACCAATAAATGGTCATTTTGGTTAATCCCTTGAGACAAGAGACCCCATTTCACACCCATTTCTTTGGTAAAGTCAGTAGATGCTTTTACAATACGTGCTTCAACCATGACCTGCTTGACTGATACATCAAGCAAATCCACCATCTTACGAATCTGATCAATGTTTTGCGCGGTATCATTAATAATCAGTGTATTTGTACGCGTATCTGCAGAAATCGTTCCGCGTGGACTTAACAAATTACCCCGATCATCATCAGCATTATTACTATTATTTGACGAACCGCTATTACCCGCAGTTTTAGACTGCGTAATCAGCTTCTCTATCTCAGCAGCTTTTGCATAGCTTAACGTTAAATATTCAGTCTGTAATGGTGCCAACTTCATACTTTGACGTAAGGCTTTTGCTTCTTCTTCTTCCGCTTTAATCAACTCAGATACAGGCGCAATCCAAATCACATTACCATTACGACGTTTGTCCAAATTCTTGGTTTTCAATACGATATCTAGTGCTTGATCCCAAGGCACATCTTTTAAGCGAAGTGTAATATTTCCTTGAACCGTATCAGCAGCAACCATATTGATTTCGGTAAAATCAGCCAAAAGTTGCAGCACACGACGTACTTCAATATCTTGGAAGTCTAATGAAATCTTCTTACCGGTATAATGATTGGCAGCTTTAGGACGTAATGGATTCTTATCTTCCGGACGTTTCAAACTTACCGTTAATTTATTATCAGTTTGGTACGCCATATATTCATAGCTGCCCGTCGACTGAATGGTAATCACACCATTACCGCCATCATTATGTGCATCCACCGTTGCAACAGGTGTTGCAAAATCATTGACATTTAAACGGCGAGTCAAATGTGCAGGTACTTTATTGCCTAAAGTACGGATCACCACTTTACTGCCTTGCTGTTGAACATCAACGGGAGTATTTCCACCCAGTAAATCAACAACAACTTGACCTTCACCATTAGAACCACGGTGGAAACCAATATTTGAGATGCCCTGTTGCTGACGTTGTGCTACAGGCTGTACATAATTTGCAGCTTGTGCAGAGTTGATTTTTAAAATAAAGGTATTACCTTCAACACGCGTGGTAAAAGCGCCAGCATTGGCTAAATTCACAGTTAAGCGCGCACGTTGTGCATCCGAACTCACATCCACAGTGCTCGCTTCAGCCGTTGCAACAGGAATTGAACTTTGTTTTAAATTTTGCTGTGCTTTATCAAAGTCTAAAACTAGTCGTGATGGTTGATCGAGTTGATAAGCTTGTGGTTGCGGCGGCAAGCCATTAAACATCACGCGAATTTCAGTCCCTTGACCTAGAATTTGCATTGGTACCACATTGGTTACACTCACCTGAGCATTGGCAACTTGCATCATCGCCATTGCAACAGCCCCCATCGAAAACTGACGAAACACATGATTCATTGTATTGCCATCCCCAAAAATAAAATCTTGTACACTATTCTTCATTTTTATTCCTTTAAGCTTAAGGTGCTGGTCCAATTAATATGAGACTTCTAGGACGCTCTACATATCCTTCTCGCCCATCCGGAATAATCTCAATCAAATCAATTTGCGTCGGGGTAATATTTACCACTCGACCATGATTGAGCCCCATATAACTTCCACGTTGAATACGCTCAACTTCACCATCAGGTGTCTGAATCAAGGCTAGTATTTGCCCAGATTGGTTACGCATACTACCCTTCATATTCAGGGTTTCGAGTGCATAACTCTCCAAAGGTTGAGGCTGACGGCTCAAGTTTGGATAAACACGCTTACCTGCCATGATTTTAAGTTCTGCTGCCAAGGAACTTGGCAAGAACGGACTTTTTAAAGAATGCGCCGCATAATTAAAAGTTTCGACAGGTACAAAATCTGGCGCAGGTTCAATCGCTAGTGGAGCTTGATTGCGTATATTTGCCATCTCTTGATTGACCACATCAATACGTGATTCACAACCAGCCAATACAAATCCAACCATCACAGAAAGTGCCAATTTATTCATTTTCATTTTGGAGCCTCCTGTGTGCTTGCTGAATCTGCAGCTTTCGCAGCACTTTCAGTATTCCCTTCATAACGATATGTTTTTGCAGAAATCACATAGTCAATTTTTGGAATATCTGAGTTCTTTTCTTTATTTTCAGTTGCTGTAATCGTTAAATTATGCAAAGTCACAATCCGTGAAAGCCCCGCAATGCTACTTACAAATGAACCAAAGGCGTGGTAATCACCTGTTGCCTCAATATGAATTGGCTGTTCCGTAAAGAACTCTTGCTTCACTTCAGGCTCAAGACGAATAATTTTAAATTTCAATCCAGAATTCACGCCTGTTAAGTTGATATCTTCAACCAAACCTGGAATTTCAGTTTCTTTCGGCAATTGTTCTAATTGTTGATTAAAACGTGCTTCCATATCCTGCAACTGCAGCTGATATTGTTGCAAATTACGTAGTTTTGAATCTTTTTCACGAAACTCATTTAACAAATTTTGTTCTTGTGCATTGGCACTTGAAATAGCTTCAATCTTGCCTTTAATCGCCAAGAAATAGCCCAAAATTGCCACAAGGATAATGATAAAAATCCAACATGTAATTTTGACTGAAATTGGCCAACTACCATAGTTATTCGGATCTAGCGTATTGAACTGCTGTACAAACTTATCAAAAGTCATTTTCTTTTTCGGAATGACCACAGCATCTTGATTCAATTGTTCAAATTCATCACGACTCATTTTGCAGCCTCCGGAGTTGGTTTTGCTGCAGTTTGTGCGTCAGATGTTTGCGCCGATGAAGCTGACTGTCCTGCATTTACTGCTGGATCATTAATGGTCGGCTGCGCAATTTGCTCCAAATCAGCAGTCACAGTAAATGCACCATAAGATTCTTCTACGCGAGGAACCACTGACGTCGGCGCTTTGTCTTTTTTCTCTTCCGCCACAAGGAATGAGCTCATGAAGGCATTACGATACCAAGGTGATGCTTCCAAATTACGCAGTAGATCTGCAACAGTGTTTGGACTTTCCGCACGCCCTTCGATCATAAATTTGTCGCCATTACGTTCAAATTTTGTGATGTACATATTGGCAGGTGTCACACGAACCAATTCATCTACAAGATGTACAGCAATTGGACGTTGACCTTGTAAGCCTTGAATCAACTTCATTCGTTCAATAATGGCATTACGCTGTTCTTGTAAACCATCCAAAGACTTTAATTGAACATCTAAGTTTTGGTTATGACTGATAATCAATTGGTTCGCTTGTTCTTGATCTTTTAATTTGTGATCAAAGTACAACCATGTTAAACCAACCCCAATTACCCCAATTAAGAAAGCCCCAATACAAAGTGCAATAAATTCTTTTTTTCGTTTCTCTCTTAGCTCATCACGCCAAGGGAGCAAGTTAATTTTTGCCATTAATCAAAACTCCTCAATGCTAGACCGCATGCCACCATGAGTGATGAGGCATCATTTTCAATTTTTTTAATATCAATTTGAGGTGAAAAACCCATTTGCAAGAATGGATTGGCAATCGTGACGCGGTAACCCAATTTTTGTTGAAGTAATTTTGCAAGCCCCGGAATATTGGCATTCCCCCCTGCCAATAAAATATGGTCAATTTCGTTGAACTGTGAAGATGAGAAAAAGAACTGTAAAGAACGTGCTGCTTGTTGAACGACAGCTTCTAAGAAGGGTTCTAAGACTTCGATATCATAATCATCTGGCAAGGCACGTGTTTTTTTCGCACGACCAGCTTCTTCGAAAGACAATGCATAGCGATTTTGAATTTCCTGTGTCAATTGTTTGCCACCAAACACTTGCTCACGGGTATAAATCACTTTGTTATTCTGCATGACAGATAAGGTTGTCATACTATGACCAATATCTAAAATACCCACGGTATTCACACCCATTGGCAAAGTATCTGAGAAAACTTTAAATGCATTTTCAATTGCAAAGCTTTCTACATCACCAATTTTTGGTGTAAGACCAGCAAGCTGAATGACTTCCGCACGCGCTTCAACATTTTCAATACGCGTAGCGACAAGCAAAACATTGACACGATTTGGGTTGGACAGACGATCTGGCAAGACCTCAAAATCAAGGCTCGCTTCATCAAGTGGGAACGGAATATATTGCTCAGCATCATCACGAATCTGAATTTCACGTTCATCATCGTTCATATCTGCGTCCATTTCGATGATTTTTGTAATCACCATCGACGTTGGAACCGCCAAAGCTGCATTAGTGGTCTGCGTATTGGCCAAATTAATTGCGCGCTCTAAACAGTCACCGACAGCTTCCGGATTCAATATGTTCTTTTCAACAACACTTCCTTCTGGTAATGGCACCAAAGCATAGCTTTCTACCCAATACCGCCCACTCTTTACAGAAAGTTCCAAAACCTTAACAGAAGTCGAACTAATATCTACTCCTATTAACCCCTTATTTGGCTTACGATATAACCTGAGCACAATATAATTCCTATTATTTTTTTATCCCCAAAAAAATTAACCCACTAATTAGCATTGGTCTATAATTTTATACAGATACAATAACTCATCTAACAATCCGTATATCGAAAGGATATACTGACCACCAATTAGTTTGCCATTAGCTCTTATTAAAACTTACTTGTTATGAAAAAGCTATCTTGTTCAGGCCTTGTTCATCCATTTTTTTTGGCCATTATTATTGTTTTGGTCGCAATTCCAATGGGTTTCTATGGCATGTATCTCTATATTGCCCCGTCTTTGCCTGAAATGTCCATCTTAAAAAAGGCTCCATTATTAAAACCATTGCAAGTTTATAGTGCTGATAATGAGCTGATTGCAGAATATGGTGGCAAACTTTCGGTTCCTGTAGAGTACGACCAAATCCCGTCTCATTTCATTCATGGCTTTTTAGCTGCGGAAGATTCTTCGTTCTTTGAACACAGCGGAATTAGTTTCAAAGGATTGGGGCGTGCCGTCAGTGAAAGTATTACAGGCTCAGATGTGCAAACGGGTGGTTCAACCATTACCATGCAGGTTGCAAAAAACTATTATCTGACTCCAGAGCGTACTTTAAAACGTAAACTAACCGAAGTTTTCCTTGCTCGAAAAATTGAACAAAATCTAAGTAAGGAAGAAATTTTAACGCTGTATGTTAACAAAATCTTTTTGGGCAAAAATGCATACGGGATCGCAGCAGCTGCAAAAATTTATTATAACAAGAGCTTGCAAGATTTGAGCTTGGCTCAAATGGCAATGATTTCAGGCCTACCCAAAGCACCATCAAAATATAATCCTGTAGCCAATCCAAAACGTGCTTTAGAGCGTCGTAATTGGATTTTAGGACGTATGTTGCAATTGGGTTATATCAATCAATCGGAATATCAAGAAGCAATTGCTGAACCAATTAATCTCGATATGCCTGACCGCGGAGTTAGCAACAAATTCCCCTATGTCGGGGAAATGGTTCGCTCTGAGCTCGTAGAAAAGTTTGGCGAACAAGCGATAGATTCTGGCTATAAAGTCTATACCACCATCAACAGCCAACGCCAAGCCTATGCTGAGCAAGCTGTGCAAGATGGTCTTGAAGCTTACGATAGACGACATGGTTGGCGTGGTGCAGAAGCACATGATGAGCCATTAAAAAACTTTATCCCATATGCTAACACTTATCCTGCCGAAGTCACTAAAGTCAACAACACCAGTATCGAAGTGTTGATGCAAGACGGCAGTAGTGTGACTGTTCCATGGTCAGGTCTGTCTTGGGCACGTCCCTATCGCAATGCCAATAGTGTAGGCAATGCGCCAAGCAAAGCCTCACAAATTGTTAAAGTAAAAGATATTATTCGCCTACGTCCGAATGCTGATAAAAGCTCATGGGCTTTGGTGCAAATTCCAAAAGCGCAAGGTCAATTAATCGCACTCAACCCCAATAATGGTGGCATTGAAGCCATTGTCGGTGGTTATAATTTTTATCAATCTAAATTTAACCGTGCTCTACAAGGCTGGCGTCAGCCGGGTTCAACCATTAAACCCTTTGTTTATGCTTTAGCACTTGAACGTGGCATGACTCCGTATTCCATGGTCAATGACAATCCAATTACGATTGGCAAGTGGACGCCTAAAAACTCTGACGGTCGCTATTTAGGGATGATTCCTCTACGCCGTGCCCTATATTTATCACGTAACACGGTCTCTGTTCGCTTATTACAAGTCGTCGGAATTGAACGTACTCGCCAATTATTTATGGATTTTGGCTTACAAGAAAACCAAATTCCACGTAACTACACCATTGCTTTAGGTACCCCACAGGTATTGCCGATTCAAATGGCGACAGGTTATGCGACATTTGCTAACGGTGGATATCGTATTCAACCGCACTTTATTAGTCGTATTGAAGATGCTTATGGCAAAGTGATTTATCAAGCCAATCCTGAATATGCATGTATTCAATGTATCAATCAAAAGGACGAAGTTGAATCTGCAGATCCGACCACGCCAGATGATGAAGTGATTGAAGTCACTAATCAGGATAATAAACCTGCTGAATCGAAAATTTCCGATACTGAAGCAGCAAACTATAAGCAAGCTCAGCGAATTTTGAAGTCGAGTTCGGCCTTTGATATGGCAAACATCTTGCGTGACGTGATCCAACATGGTACAGGTCGTGCGGCATTAAAAATTGGTCGCGGTGATTTAGGTGGTAAAACCGGTACAACCAATGATGCAAAAGACGCGTGGTTTGCTGGATTTAATGGAAAATTAGTCACTGTGGCTTGGGTCGGTTTTGACCAACCCTCTACCTTAGGTCGTCGTGAATATGGTGGTGTTGCAGCTCTGCCGATTTGGTCAGATTTTATGGCGAAATCACTCAAAGGCACACCTGAAGCTTGGGTGCGTTTAGACACTCATGCCAAAAATCCAATCAATCGCAATTCAGCTAAAGCGACTCAAGGTCAACCTGAACAAGATCGTGCAGCAACGCCGCCGATGGCTCAACCGCTGTATCGTCCTGCTCCTGTTGTACCAAAACCACAGGCTACGCAAAATGATTTTGAAGATCTTCCAGGGGCTGCTGAAACCAATCTTGCACCTACTCGGACTGCGCCACCACCAATGCAGCCTAAACCACAAGGTACAGAGCATAAAACTGACGCACTTGATCATCTCATCGATCAAGTTCAGTAAATAAGCTGCATAAAAAAAGCCCTCAAACGAGGGCTTTTTTTATCACTGCCAATGCATTATTTCTTTTTAAAGAGATAAATTTGATACTGCGCTTGCAACTCAAATTGTTCATTTTTTTCTAGAGCTTCTCGACGCTCAGCTTTCACTTTATAGGCATAAGGCGTCATTGCAATTAAGTTTTTGAGATCCTGCTGAGAAAGTGACATTTTCGCTTGTACCACTTGCTCACTTTCCAATTCAAAATCATTCGCCAGTTGTTCCACAAATTTATGCGGTTCATGTAGTTTTACTTCTTCAAACAGGGCTTCACGCATTGCATAAAGATGCTCTGGCGCAGGTGTAACCACCATCAAGTGCCCCTCAGGCTTTAACACACGAAGGATTTCTTCTTGAGGAATAGGACTAAATAAACTCGTACACAAGTCAATCGAATGATCTAATACAGGTAAGGTTGCCCCTGTCCCAACCACCCAAGTCACCTCTTTATTCAGTTTAGCGGCCACTTGTACTGCATTTTTAGCGATATCGACACCCACACACTGTAATACTTCAGCTTGCATCGCATCGGTGTAATAGCCTTCACCACAGCCAATATCCAATAAGTTTTCAACACGTAACTTTTGAATCAAAGCCACTACTGTCTGTTGCAAAGGTGCATAGTGACCTGCACTTAAAAATGCTCGACGCGCCTGTACAGATTCAGGCGTATCACCCGGGTTTTTACTGTGTTTATGTTGAACCACATGTAAATTGACATAGCCTTGTTTTGCAACATCATAGCTATGATTATTTTCACAGCGCCATGTCCGCTCTGTGAGTTTCAATGCTTCACGGCATACAGGACACATCAACAGGTTCATCATTTACTCCACTATATTTTTGAAATAAAAAAACCGGCATCTGTGGGAGCAAATGCCGGTTTCGTTTATTTATTTGCTTAACGTAATTTTAAAGTCATTAGACCCAAAACTACCAGCATAATTGTGATAATCCAAAAACGAATCACCACCTGAGTTTCACGCCATCCCTTTTTCTCATAGTGATGGTGCAGCGGTGCCATTAAGAATACACGCTTATTCCGCATACGCAGTGAGCCAATTTGCAAGAAAACAGAAATAGCTTCAACCACAAAGACACCGCCCATAATGGCAAAAACGATTTCTTGACGAACCATGACTGCGATCGTACCGAGCATCGCACCTAGAGATAAGGCCCCGACATCACCCATAAACACTTGAGCTGGATGCGCGTTAAACCATAAGAATGCCAAACCAGCACCGATCATTGCCGCACAGATCACGACAAGTTCAGATGCGTATTTCACATAAGGGATATGTAAATAATCGGCAAAACGAACATCACCAGCCAGATAAGCAAACACACCTAAACCAGCGGCAACCAGAACAATTGGCATAATTGCTAGGCCATCTAAACCATCGGTTAAGTTCACAGCATTAGATGCGCCGTTAATCACCAAATAAGTAAAGACAATAAAGCCAATACCGAGTGGAATAATAGACAATGGAATGCTAATTTCTTTAAAGAATGGAATCAGCAGATCCAACATATTTGAGGTATGTACTGGGTTTGCTTGCTGTGTCGCAATCACATAAAGTGCAATACCGGCGCCTAACGATGCCACAGAAGTCCAAAAGAATTTCTTCTTCGCAGGTAGACCGGCATTGTCTTTATAACGGATTTTAATCCAGTCATCGGCCCAGCCAACAGCACCAAAGATCACCATAACGCCAAGTACAATCCATACATAAGGGTTTGAAAGATCGGCCCAAAGTAAGGTTGAAATCCCAATAGACAGTAAAATCAACACACCGCCCATAGTCGGTGTGCCCATTTTTTTGGCATGATTTTCAGGTGCAAATGAACTGACTGCCTGACCATATTTGAGAGCTTGCAATTTGCGGATCATCACAGGTCCAAGCAACAGACCAATGGCCAATGCCGTTAAGACACTGAGTAGCGAACGAAGCGTTAAATAACGAACAACCTGAAACGAGCTGTGATAACCCGCAAGCTGCTCAAATAACCATAACAGCATTAAAGTTTCTCCATCAATTCAGCCATCAAAGTTTCCATGTGGGTATAACGAGAACCTTTAAACAGGAAACTCATGGACTGAGGCTGATGTGTTTTGACTAGACTAATTAATAACGGTAAAGCCTGTTCTTGAGTAAGAAAGGCCTGTAATTTTTTACCATATTGTGTACTGCGCGCGCCTTCTTGCACAGCAGGTGAAAACTCACCGACAGCAACGACAAATTGAAGACCAGAGTGTGAGACAAGATCACGTCCCAACATGTAGTGCTGCTGTGCAGCAGATGAACCTAACTCACCAATATCCCCAATGACCATGACTTTGATGCCATCTTGCTGCGCAAGTACATCAGCAGCAGCACGCATTGAGGTTGGATTTGCATTGTAAGTATCGTCAATAAACAAGTAATCTTTGTGTTGAATAAAGTTTAGACGACCTTTGGCACCAGTTGCATGTTCAAGACCCACAACGATGTCATCTAAACTCACGCCAATCGACAACGCGAAAGCTGCGGCTGCAGTGGCATTTTGCACATTATGTTCACCAGCAAATGGCAGTTGAACAGGACGTGCACCTTGTGGCGTATTTAAGATAAAACGTGAAGATTGAGCCTGAAGCTCCGTCTCAGTCGCAAAGACATCCCCGCCCTGACCAAAACTCATTACTTGCTCAGTTTGCACCGCTTGACGAATGGCATCTGTAAAATCATCTGCCGCAGGAACAATCGAAGTTCCTGTTTTCGCTATATGTGCATAAATTTCAGACTTGGCACGACAAATGCCATCACGCCCACCAAATTCACCCATATGAGCAGTGCCAATATTTAAAATACCGGCAACCTGAGGCTGTACCAAATTTGAGGTGTAATCAATTTCACCCTTATGACTGGCACCAAGCTCCATCACGGCATACTGATGTTCTAGACGCAACTCAAGTAACATCATCGGTACGCCAAGGTCATTATTTAAATTACCGCGCGTAATTAATGTTGGTGCAAGACGAGAAAGGATACTCCCGAGCATCTCTTTGGTTGTGGTTTTACCACTGCTTCCTGTCAAGGCAATCACTTTTAAGGCTGGGTTTTGGGCACGACGAAATGCACCCAAATGTCCAAGCGCCAAACGTGTATCTGCAACCACCAACTGATAAATATCCACATCGACCGGATGACTAACGATGGCAATTTCACAACCCTTTTCAGCCACTTGAGCAAGGAAGTCATGCGCGTCAAAGCGCTCACCTTTCAGGGCAAGAAAAGCGTCACCTTGCTCTGCATGACGTGAATCGGTCAAAATTCGTTTTACAGGACCTGTCGGCGCTTGATTATTATGCCAGTGACCTTGTGTCGCTTGAACCAACTGTTCGGCAGTCCATGGTTCTAATGGAACCGTACTGGTCGTTGAAGTATGCATATCTGTTTCCTATTGCGCTGGATAAGCCGAGTCAGTGTTGTGATGCTGTGAATCAATCGCTGATTTCACTTCCACCACATCATCAAACCAATGTCGAACTCCATCAATTTCTTGATAGTTTTCATGGCCTTTACCAGCAATCACCACAATATCACCCGCTTGCGCATGGTTGACTGCGAATTTAATCGCTTCACGGCGGTCATGGATTTCATGGACAGTTTTTCCAGTGAAATCAATACCAGCCTTCATATCTGCAAAAATTTGTTCTGGGTTTTCAGTACGTGGATTATCTGAGGTAATCAACGCAATATCTGCATGGTTTAATGCCGCTTGTGTCATCAATGGACGCTTACCACGGTCACGATCACCACCACAGCCAAACACCGCCCATAGCTGTTGCGATACATGACGTTTTAAGGTCTGTAACACTTGAATCAAGGCATCTGGTGTATGTGCATAATCCACCACAAACAGGCGTTCATCATCACGGATCACTTGCATACGACCCGGTGCACCTTTTAACTTGGGCGCAGTTGCGATCAAGGCAGATAAGTCAAAACCCGCTTGCTCCGCTGAAATTAAGCTCGCCACAATATTTTCAATATTGAAGTGTCCCAATAATGGACTTTGCACCACAAATTCAGCTTGAGCAGTACGCAATTTAAATTGTGCGCCCGTTAAGCTGTATTGAATATCCGTCACTTGATAATCCGCAGCCTGACGCGTTGAATAAGTCAAAATTTTAGGCTGAGCCGGGTTTTGGCGTGCGGCATTCAGCATCACTTCTGCATGTTCATCATCGAGATTGATGACTGCAACTTTGAGCGATGGAAACTGAAACAAACGTGATTTCGCTTCAGCATAGGCTTCAAGGGTTTTATGATAATCCAAATGGTCACGACTTAAATTGCTATAAGCGGCAATTTCAATTGCACAGCCATTTAATCGACCTTGTTCTAAGCCATGCGAACTTGCCTCAATGGCAGCAAACTCTGCACCCTCAAGCGCATAGGCATGCAATGCATTTTGCATATGTAACGCATCTAAAGTGGTGTGAGAAGAGGCTTCTAAATTCGGTAAAATTCCATTACCAGTGGTTCCCATCACTGCACATTTTTTGCCTTGCAGCATGAGTAATTCAGCGATTAAACGAGAGATCGTGGTTTTACCATTGGTACCCGTCACGGCCAAAATTCGTGCAGCTTGAGCTGGTTGAGTCGCCTGTAAATATTGCTTTTGCCACTGCCCCATCAATTGACGCACATCCGCGATCACGACACTTTGATCCAAGCCCAAATCAGTTTCTGAAATGACAGCCAACGCGCCATTCTCTAACGCTGCACGTGCAAATTGTGCTGTTTTTTCAGGTTGCGAAAACGAAGTCAGGGCAATAAATATTTGCCCTGCTGTAACTTTGCGACTATCCAGATTGAAGCCCTGAAAGGATTGCGACATCCATTCAGCGGGCTGTTCAACGGTGTATAGATCTTGAAACGTAATTTTCATTCATCACCTATTACTGGATCTTAGGAGTGTCTAAAGGTTTATCTAATGGTACGTTCATTAAACGTAAAGATTCTTGCATTACACGAGCGAAAACTGGTGCAGCCACCAGACCACCGTAATACTGACCTGTCGGGTTTTCCACTACAACAATCATGGCCAAACGTGGATCACTCACTGGTGCAACACCGGCAAAGAGTGCTCGATATTCTGAAGTCGAATAGCCTTTACGGTCTGCACGTAATTTATGTGCTGTACCAGTTTTACCCGCCACGCGATAACCCGGAATATTGGCTTGACGTGCCGTACCACCCGGCAAGGTCACTGCTTCCATCATTAAAAGCACTTGATCAGCAATTTTAGGGTCAACCATCTGCTCACCTTTCGGCTTTTCCTCAAGCTTGTACAAGCTCAGTGGCATTTTGACGCCCTTATTGGCAATCATGGCATAAGCATCAGCCAGTTGAAGCACTGTAGCGTTCAAACCATAACCATAAGCCATGGTCGCTACTTCTGACACATTCCATTTACTCTTCGGCAAAATCAGACCAGCACTTTCGCCGGGGAATTTCACCGCTGAACGTTGACCAAAGCCAAGACGTTGATAGAACGTTGGTAATGTTTCATAAGGGAGAGATAAAGCGATTTTTGCCACACCGACGTTAGACGATTTTTGAATAATGCCGCCCAAAGTCAGAGGGCCATAGTTATGCGTATCTCGGATAGTATGATTCCCTACACGCATAGAACCGGGTGTGGTATTTACAACGGTATTTGCCGTGTATTTACCGCTTTCCAATGCCATTGCCACGGTCAATGGCTTCATGGTTGAACCTGGCTCAAAGGAGTCAATCGCACCACGGTTACGCATAGCATCTTTATTTAAGACACCTTTTTTATCATTCGGGTTGTACGACGGCCAAGACGTCATCGCTAAAATTTCACCTGTTTTGACATCCACGGCAATCGCGGTTGCAGAACGTGCGTTATTGGCTACGCCGGCTGCAGTCAACTCACGATACATAATGTATTGCAAACGTGAATCAATACTCAGCGTGATATTTTCACCCGACTCAACCTCTTTCACGATCTCAGGGTCTTTAACGCGGTTGCCTTTTTTATCTCGGACAATTTGCTGCGCACCATCTACGCCTGCAAGACGTTCATTCAATTGCATCTCTAAACCTTCGATGCCCATACCCTCACTATTGGTTAAACCAATAATTTGTGAGTTTGGCTGAGGCTGTGGATAGTAGCGCTTATAGTTTTTCTCGGTATATACCCCCTGAAAGTCACGTTTCATGATCAATTCAGCTTGTTGTGGTGGCACTTCTTTCTTTAAAACTAAATAACGTGAACGTGGACGCTCATTCATTTTGCGTCTCAATTCAGCACGATCCATCCCTACAGCATCAGCGAGTTCATCTAAATTCAGATTTTTATCTGGTAATTGACGTTTTAACTTACGGTTGTTTGGATCTTTAGCCAATTCCGCCGTAATTTCTTCAAAGAGTTTTTTATTGTCAAAATAATCACGTGGATCGATCACGATTTTCATGATCGGAGTACTAATGGCTAAAGGAACGCCGTGACGGTCATAGATTACACCGCGCATGGCTTTTAAGGTTTCAGTTCTTAAAATTTTGGCATTGGCTTTATTTTGTAAAAAGTCTTTATTGATGATTTGTACATAAAAAGCCCGCCCGACCAATGCAATAAAGCACAGTAAAACCACCGCCCACATCAAGTGATAGCGCCACATCTCCACCGAAATGGCTGTACGACCAGTAACAGACTGCTGTTTTTTACGCGGAGTTTGTTTGTTTCTCTTTTCAACCATGTGACCGGCAGCCTATTTTTTCTGTTCTGGAGTTTGTGGCAATGAAATAACAACGGTTTGTGCAATAGGAGGCGAATACATCCGTAATTGGGTAACTGCACGTGTCCCAATTTGGGCTGTTGCACCAAAAGTTTGTTGTTCGATCAGCAAACGCCCCCATTCTGCGTTGAGGTCATCCCTTTCACGCATATAGGTACTCAATTGACGATAATCTTGGCGATATTCAAAGACTTGAAACACCACCATAATCGCACTCACAAAAACCAAGAGCAATAAAATGCTGTATGTAATGATTTTCTTAGACTGCGATTGATCAGAGTTTTTTTCGATTGCTTCGGTTTTCATTCTTTGCCTTTTAAGCTAAACGCTCTGCCACACGAAGCCAAGCACTACGAGATCGTGGATTGGCTTTAACTTCTTCTTCACTTGCTTTAATTCGTGACACTTTTTTTAAGCGGCGGGTATCTTCGCGTTTTTGTGGTAAACCCCAGCCTGTGTCTTCTGCAAGTGTAGATTCTTTTTGAATAAATTGTTTAATTAAACGATCCTCTAAAGAATGGAAACTGATCACTGCCAGAGTGCCTTCAGGTTTCAGCATCTCCACCGCTTGAGGTAAGAAGATATCAATATCGTCGAGTTCTTTGTTAATAGCAATACGAATTGCTTGGAAAGTCCGTGTCGCTGCATGTTTATTTTTTTCCCATTTTGGGTGGGCAACTTTCACAATTTCGGCCAATTGAGCTGTGGTTTCAATATATCCTGCTGCTTTAATTGCTTTGGCAATACGGCGGCTATAACGTTCTTCACCATATTTAAAAATAATATTAGCTAAATCTTCTTCTTCAATATCAACCAACCACTCTGCGGCTGTTGGACCTTGTGAATTGTCCATACGCATATCAAGTGGGCCATCTTTCATAAAACTAAAGCCACGCTCTGCTTGGTCTAGCTGCGGAGATGATACCCCTAAATCCGCCATAATACCGTCGACCAAGTCGATACCTCGACTACGCAGTTCTTCTTTTAAGTCTGCAAAACTAGCGTGAATGATTTTAAAACGCGCATCTTCTTGTTCTAATTCTGCTGCAACAGCCAATGCTTGCGGGTCTTTATCAAAGGCATAAACACGTGCGTTCTCATCTAATTTAGACAGTAATAAACGCGTATGACCACCACGCCCAAATGTGCCATCTACGAAAATTCCTGTATTGCGATCTGCCAGTAAAGCATCAACAGTTTCATGAAGTAATACAGAAATATGCGACATAAGGGTTCGTTCAACACAGCTAAAAATGTAACTGCACATTATTACCTTGTTTTAGCAAAGCTCCAAACGTCTTTTTGTACAGAAATATTACTTTCCATAGAGAAAACCGTTTTTATTTTTTGCCATCCATTAAAAAACCTCCCGAAGGAGGTCTTTGTACATCTCAAATCCTAGATTTCGATGTATTAGCGCTTGTTATTATAGATCTGATCGAAGATCGCACCATTCACAAAATGTGTTTGTTGAGCTTTTGCCCAACCACCAAACACTTCATCAATGGTAAAGGTTTTTAATGGCGGGAACTGTGATTTATATTTTGCTAAAACTGCTGCATTACGTGGACGATAGAAATGACGAGCAGCCATCTCTTGACCTAATGGAGAATAAAGATAATTGATATAGCCTTGAGCTAACCATTTATTACCATTCTTATCGACAGTTTTGTCTACGATTGCCACTGAAGGCTCAGTCAAAATCGACATCGATGGATATACGATATCAAATTTGTTTTTACCCAAAGTTTTTTGCGTAACTAAAGCTTCGTTTTCCCAAGTCAATAACACATCACCAATACCACGTTCTGCAAATGTAGTCATCGATGCACGTGCCGCAGAGTCCATTACTTTTACGTTATGGTACATCTTACCCACGAAATCTTTGGCTTTCGCTTCATTACCACCCGGCTGTTTCAAAGCATAACCCCAAGCTGACAAGTAAACCCAACGTGGGAGACCGCCAGTTTTCGGGTTTGGGGTAATAATTTGTACGCCCGGTTTGGTTAAATCAGACCAATCTTTAATATGTTTCGGGTTGCCCTTACGCACCATGAAGACAATCGTTGACGTATATGGCGCTGAGTTATGTGGAAACTCTTTTTGCCAGCCCGGCTGAATCTGTCCAGACTTCACAATTTCTTCGATGTCATTGGCCAAAGCCAAAGTCACGACATCACCTTTTAAACCGTCAACCACAGAACGGGCTTGTTTACCTGAACCACCATGTGATTGTTTAAATGCAACCGTTTTACCCGTACGCTCTTTCCAATATGCACCAAATGACTTATTAAATTCGTCATAAAATTCACGCGTTGCATCATAAGAAACGTTTAAAAATTCACGATCAGCGGCCTGAGCAGACGCAGAGAAAGCAACACCAGTGGCAAGCAACGCAGCACTGAGCCACGCCTTAAATTGAGTTTTCATAACAGCCAGCATAAAGTTATATTCAATACTGCTAAATATATGAAATAAAGTCATAAATCGCAATTGCAGCAAGTTTAGACGTCTTGCTGAATACAGCTAACGTAGCGAATTTAATTGTTTGTTTTTCATATTAAAATACACAAAACAATCTACTTATTCCCTATATATAGATTTTTATGCATTACATATGCAAAAAACGGATAATATAAATCATCCGTTTTTACTCCACTCAACTTTATTTACAGACTTACTCTTTATTCTTTTCACTATAGATTTGATCAAAAATCGCACCATTCACAAAATGTGTTTTTTGCGCTTTTGCCCAACCGCCAAACACTTTATCAATGGTAAAGGTTTGAACTTTCGGGAATTGGGCAGCGTACTTTGCAGTGGCTTTTGCATCGCGAGGGCGGAAGAAATATTTGCCTGCCAGCTCTTGGCCCTTAGGTGAATATAGGTAGTTCAAATAACCCTTCGCTAAATTTCGATTACCATTTTTATCGACGGTTTTATCTACCACAGCCACCGAAGGTTCAGCTAAAATCGAAATAGAAGGATAAACAATGTCATATTTATCTTTGCCTAGGCCCTGAGTCGCTAATAGTGCCTCATTTTCCCAAGACAATAAGACATCTCCAATGCCACGCTCAGCAAAGGTCGTGAGCGAACCACGTGCACCAGAATCCAATACTTTGACATTGCTATAGAGTTTTTTCACCAATTCTTTGGCTTTGGCCTCATTTCCACCCGGTTGTTTTAAAGCATATCCCCAAGCTGATAAATAGATCCAACGCGGTGCCCCACCTGTTTTTGGATTTGGCGTAATAATTTCAACACCCGGTTTGATCAGGTCATTCCAATCTTTAATTTTTTTCGGGTTGCCCTTACGCACCAAAAATACGATGGTTGAGGTATACGGAGCAGAATTATGTGGAAATTGTTTTTGCCAATTTTTATTGATTTGTCCGGTCGCCACAATTTCATCAATATCATTTGCCAATGCCAAAGTGACAACGTCTGCTTGTAAACCCGTTGCTACTGCACGAGCTTGTTTGCCAGAGCCACCGTGAGATTGTTTAAAATTAATCTCTTGTCCTGTACGTTTTTTCCAATATTGTCCAAATTCTTGGTTATATTCCTGATAAAACTCACGTGTTGGATCATATGAGACATTTAAGAAATCTTTTGCGGCATACACCTGTACCGCCACCCCACCCAACAATGCGAAAATGCCCGATGCTATTATTTTTTTCATCTGCTCAAACTCAAATTGATCTTGAGAGCACTATATAAATCAAAAATAACTTTAACAATCAGCTATCTATAATATAAATTCAAATCTATTTCTGTTTTAAAGATATCTAAAAATAACGTATTTAAAGCTTTAATTCTGCTAATGCAGCAACAATCAGAAGCGATCTCCATGCTATCTTCATAGTTGTTTGCTAAAACATCCGAAAATCTGGAGAAAACAGTCTATTTAGGTAATCCCAGTACAGACTTTTTTAGTTTTTTTGTAAAAATTGTGACGTAGTTCTACTTTTTAATTACGAAAGATGGTTAAATCGTAGTCTAAATATTAAAACTATTTTGCAAATAAAAAGTTCCATCACCAAAACTAGGGGGAGATTTGGACATGAAATTTTCATACGCATTATGCCTAGGCTTAAGTTTAAGCGTTACTGCACAGACTGGTTTTTGTGCTGCAACCAGCACCGCATCGAATAACAAACTTACGATGCCTGCTGAACGTACCTCATTGATCGAAAAAGCGATTAATCAGCAAAAATCTGAAGGTAAAGGCCGTACAGACGATAATTTAAAAGTACTTACGTCTATTAAAGCTGCACCGACTCAAAGTTTCTTTGCATCACAAAACCAAAGTTTTTCTCGTTTTGTTCAAGCCATTTTTTCTGGTAGCAACTCATAACGACATCAGCATACTGATGCTGTCCAAGCTATTGTTTTAGACGAGTTCCCCTACTGTCGTCTAAAAAATACTAAAAAACGCCTGATCATTCAATGTTGAATTAAGCATTAAGTGATCAGGCTTTTTCGTTATAATAGATCCCAATTTACATTCTGATTAAAAGCTGATTATGACTGTTCGTACTCGTATCGCACCTTCTCCTACTGGTTTCCCGCATGTTGGGACTGCTTATATTGCATTGTTTAACTTATGTTTTGCGAAGCAACATGGCGGTGAATTTATTCTTCGTATTGAAGATACAGACCAACTGCGCTCTACCCCAGAATCTGAGAAAATGATTTTAGATTCATTGCGTTGGTTAGGTTTGAACTGGTCAGAAGGTCCAGATGTGGGTGGCCCTCATGCGCCATACCGTCAATCTGAACGTATGGACATTTATAAACAATATGCTTTGGAACTGGTTGAAAAAGGCCATGCATTCTACTGCTTCGCAACAGCAGAAGAACTCGATCAAATGCGTGCGGAACAACAAGCGCGTGGTGAATCACCGCGTTATGACGGTCGTGGCTTAAAACACACTCCAGAAGAAGTTGCACAGCGTTTGGCTGCTGGTGAACCGCATGTCATTCGTATGAAAGTGCCTGAAGAAGGGATTTGTAAATTTAACGACTTACTACGTGGTGAAGTCGAAATTCCTTGGGCGCAAGTCGACATGCAAATTCTACTGAAAACCGATGGTTTACCGACGTATCACTTGGCAAACGTGGTTGATGACCATTTAATGGAAATCACTCACGTGATTCGTGGTGAAGAATGGATTCCATCTGCGCCTAAACACCAATTGTTGTACAAATATTTTGGTTGGGACATGCCAGTGCTATGCCACATGCCGCTGTTACGTAACCCAGATAAATCAAAACTGTCTAAACGTAAAAACCCAACGTCAATTAACTACTACAAAGACATCGGCGTTTTACCTGAAGCATTATTGAACTACTTAGGCCGTATGGGCTGGTCAATGCCGGATGAAAGTGAAAAATTCACTTTGGCTGAAATGATTGAAAACTTTGACATTCAACGTGTATCACTAGGCGGTCCAATCTTTGATGTTGAAAAGCTAAACTGGTTAAATGGTCAATGGATTAAAGGTTTAACACCGGGTCAATTGCTCGATACCCTACTGGCTTGGAAATCAGATCGTAATACCTTGGAAGAAATTGCTGCTGCGATTCAACCGCGTATTAATTTATTATCTGAAGCTGTGAATTGGGCAGGTTTTTATTTCAACCAATTCCCAACACTCAGCAAAGAACAGTTTGAAAGCAAAAAATTGACTGAAGAACAAGTGCGTCAAAGCCTTCAATTTGCCATTTGGCGTCTAGAAAGCATGTTCACTTGGAACAATGACACCGTCAGCCAAACGCTTATGGATTTGGCGAACCAAATGGACATTAAACTTCGTGACTTCATGCCAACCTTCTTTATTGCTATTGCAGGTTCAACATCTTCGACACCGGTTATGCAATCGATGGTAACCATTGGTCCTGATTTAACCTTTGCTCGCTTACGTCATGCACTTGAAATTGTGGGCGGCCCGAGTAAAAAAGAAACAAAAGCATGGGAAAAACTCAATGAAAGCTTAAAACTGCCGAAAAATGATGCAGTTGATGAAGCTTAATTGATTTTTTAGTTGACGGATGGGCGTTATCCCCCTAATATAGCGCCCATACCGAGAGATGGTGTCAACCAACTCTAAGTTGCCTCAAATTGTCCCTATCGTCTAGAGGCCTAGGACATCGCCCTTTCACGGCGGTAACCGGGGTTCGAATCCCCGTAGGGACGCCATATTCAAGGTGATGCAAATCATCTTATAAAAAACCCAAGCATTATGACTTGGGTTTTTTATTGCCTAAATTTTATCTAATTTAAATTTACGGTATTTTTGCTTTCTGCGTCATTCTGATTAAAATAAACCATAGATTAAAATTATGGAGTTGCAATGCAATACCGTTGCCCAAAATGTCAAAGCCCTAAAATTATGCCCCTTGCGCAAGCAGGTCAGCCTGTTGCTCGTCCTGTCGTGCCTAAAAGCCTGATTATCCTCATCCCTGCGGTATTTATTCTTTTACTGTTGGTGATTATCAGCATCGCAATGTGGATTTTTGGTGACGGTGCAGGTACTACATTACAAACTGCGACTGTTGTTGTATTTATTGCTTGCTTGATTGCTGGCTTCATGTTCTATCGCGACCTGCCAGATTTCAAAATTTCAATGCAAGGTTTTATGCAATCACAGAAAAAATGGAAATGCCGCGAATGTAATCATGAATGGGAAATCTAAGCCGGCCATTTAAATTACATCAGCATTAGTGCTGATGTGATTCATCATGTGAATGCGCGTGATCATCTTGATGATGCCCATGTGCATGATCAGACTTTTGGGTATGTTGGTGTACCACACATTCATCTTCTTCGATTTGTAATGTCATCTCCGTGATTCCATGTTCATGTTGCAACATTTCAATCGCCTCAAAATACAAGGCATTACGATCGGCTTCTGGTGCAAAGAGATGAACTGTCAAATGCACATTCTTTGATGTTATTGCCCAGACCTTTAACTGGTGAATACTCTCTACCCCATTGAGTGCCAATAAATCATTGCGTAACTTTTCTATGTCAATTTCTTCAGGCACGCCTTCTAATAAAATATTGATACTTTGTTTGAGTAAAATCCAAGTCCTTGGTAAAACCCAAAAGCCAATGAGCACTGCAATTAGTGTATCGACCCACATCCAGCCCGTAAAATAAATAATCGCTGCACCAATAATTACACCAACCGAACCTAGGGCATCACTCAACACTTCTAGATACGCCCCCTTCACATTCAAGCTTTCTTGTGAACTGGAAAATAAAATACGCATCGAGATTAAGTTAATGATCAAACCAATAACGGCGACAATCATCATGCCCATACTTTGAATTTCCGGCGGCGTTGAAAAGCGCTGATAGGCCTCATACAAGATATATATTGCAACTACAAATAACATCAAGGCATTAAACAAGGCAGCTAAAATCTCAAAACGCTGATAGCCAAAGGTGCGTTTGTTGTCAGCAGGAAGCTTGCCAATTTTGATCGCGACCAATGCTATGGCAAGGGCTGCAGCATCGGTGAACATATGTGCCGCATCTGACAATAGCGCCAAACTTTGTGTCACAAATCCAGCAATGACTTCAATAATCAAAAACGTCGTGGTCAGTGCTAAGGCAAAACTTAATTTTTTGACATTCCCTTCCGTCACAACGGCATGGCTGTGGTCATGCCCATGATGCTCACTCATTATTTTCTGACCTTTATAAATTATATGTTCTTAAGTCTTGAAGCTTAACAGGTGCAGTAAACGTAATAAAATTACATGATTCAACCTTCAGTACTACGTTTTACCTTCAAACTTTAAAACTACTTTTTTCAGCATCTACTTTCAATTTATTAAAAATAATTTTTCGCGATCTAGATGACTGAAATTACTTATAAATATTTTTCAATACCTATTCACATATCATGACAAGCATGCTAATTTTCATCTTAAGTGTGATCTGTTTAAAACAATTAAATCATTCATCGCAGCGCACGAATGACTGCAATTAATATTTTTATTAATCAAGTGGTTATATTTAGAAACAAGGAGTTTAACAATGATGATACAAGCTCTGAAAAAAATCTATGCACTGTTGTCACAACAGATGAATCCAAAGTTGCAAGGAATGCATCTTTCGATTCCAGAAGCCGAAGGTGATTACGCCCAAGGGACTTATTTTGAAATTCTTGCGGCTCAACACCATCAAGACTTTCTCAGTCACCATACTATGGATTCAGCAGACCAATCCCCTACTGACTATCGCAATGCCATGTGGAATTTCTTAAGTGCCGCATTAAAAGGTCATAAAGATGCCCAATATCGCTTAGGTCTCGGTTATTTACGTGGTGAACTCGGCTTAGACCGCAATTATGAACTTGCAGAGCTTTGGCTCAGTAAAGCAGCTGCACAAGGCCATGAACAAGCAGACTACGTCTTACATCATGCCTATGAAGACATTGTCGTATAGTCATTGCATCCTAAGTAATAAAAAACCAGCCCGCAGGCTGGTTTTTTTATTTTAAAACTGGAACTTAGTTGCCAATTTTGCGGTATTTTTGACGCTTTGCAACAAGGTCATCACCATCACGTTTACGACGGTATTCTTCAAATTCATGGTAGTTACCCGTGAAGAATTCAGGGGTTTCACCTTCAAATGACAAGATGTGCGTTGCAATACGGTCGAGGAACCAACGGTCATGCGAGATCACCATGACTGTACCTGGGAATACTAAAATGGCATCTTCAAGCGCACGTAAAGTTTCGATATCCAAGTCGTTTGACGGTTCATCGAGTAAGATGACGTTTGCGCCCATTTGCAGGATTTTCGCAAGTTGTAAACGGTTACGTTCACCACCTGACAATTGACCTACACGTTTTTGCTGATCTTGACCTTTGAAGTTAAAGCGACCGATATACGCACGAGATGCGATTTCGTATTCACCAATTTTCAAGATATCTAAACCGCCAGAAACTTCTTCCCAAACAGTTTTGTTGTCATCTAAGGTGTCACGAATCTGACCAACATAAGCCACTTTAACAGACTCACCCAGTGTAATTGTACCTGTATCTGGTTGTTGTTCGCCTGTCATCATACGGAATAATGTGGTTTTACCCGCACCGTTTTCGCCCACGATACCTACAATTGCAGCAGGTGGTACAACGAACGATAAATCTTTATAAAGTGTACGGTCACCAAAGGATTTACTAATACCTTCAACTTCTACAACTTTATTACCTAGACGTGGACCAGGTGGAATATAGATTTCAGATGTTTCGTTACGCTGTTGGAATTCGCGTGAGTTAAGCTCTTCAAAACGCTCCATACGCGCTTTGTTTTTCTTTTGCTGACCTTTAGCATTTGAACGAACCCATTCAAGTTCTTTTTTCAATGCTTTAGCAAAAGATTCTTCTTGCTTCTGTTCTTGCTCTAAACGGGCATTTTTCTGCTCTAACCAAGAAGAGTAGTTGCCTTGGTATGGAATACCCATGCCGCGGTCAAGCTCAAGAATCCACTCTGCCACATTATCCAAGAAGTAACGGTCATGGGTAATCGCAACGATCGTACCAGGGAAGTCTTTCAAGAAACGTTCCAACCATGATACTGATGAAGCATCCAAATGGTTCGTTGGTTCATCTAGAAGTAACATGTCTGGTTTAGACAATAACAAACGGCAAAGTGCAACACGACGGCGCTCACCACCAGACAACTTAGATACATCTGCATCCCAAGCTGGAAGGTTCAACGCTGCAGCAGCCTGATCCATTTGGTTCACAATATTATGTGCATCCCATGAATGGATAATGGCTTCTAACTTCTCTTGTTCTTTTGCAAGTGCATCAAAGTCAGCATCTTCTGCTGCATATTCTGCAAACACTTCATCAAGACGCGCCAAAGCATCTAACGGCTCACGTAAACCGTCTTCAACGTTACCACGAACGTCTTTGCTTTCATCCAATGGCGGCTCTTGTTCAAGGTAACCAATTTTGATACCCGGTTGAGCACGTGCTTCACCTGAGAAATCTTTATCTACGCCCGCCATAATACGAAGCAAGGTAGATTTACCTGCACCGTTTAGACCAAGCACACCAATTTTTGCGCCTGGGAAAAATGATAAAGAGATGTCTTTCAGGATTTCGCGCTTAGGCGGAACCATCTTCGACACACGGTTCATCGTGTAAATATATTGGGCCACTTAGGACTCCTCAATAGTCAAAACATATACGGAACAACACAAAGTTGCCCCTGCTCAATTGAGCGAAAAAATAATCGGCTATTATACGCATAAAGTCGTGAAAAAATAAGGTTTCGCACACGCCTTCAATGCATTGTTACAAGTTTAATGGCGAACAAAATTTAAACATGCGTTTTTAAGCATAATTTCGCTCATCTTTAGCTGAAAATTTTTCAACAATATGAATAATTATGATATTAATTTTATAAATAAAGCACTTTTATTCATATATATAAGTGATAGACTGTTTAAAAAATTAGCTCACTTAGATGATGTAATCATGACATATAAAGACGAAACTTTAGCAATTCACGCGGGGTATACCCCGGAGCCAACCACCAAAGCGGTTGCGGTGCCGATTTATCAAACCACCTCATATTCCTTTGATAACACACAGCATGGTGCTGATTTATTTGACTTAAAAGTTCAGGGTAATATTTATACCCGCATTATGAATCCAACCACGGCGGTACTTGAACAGCGTGTTGCAGCACTCGAAGGCGGTATAGGCGCTTTGGCCTTAGCCTCTGGTATGGCGGCCATTACATATGCGATTCAAACCATTGCTGAAGCAGGCGACAATATCGCTTCAGTTTCGACCCTGTACGGCGGCACATATAACCTGTTTGCCCACACCCTGCCGAAACAAGGCATTGAAGTTCGCTTCTTTGATTATCAAAACCCCGAAGCACTGCGTAGCCTCATCGATGACAAAACCAAGTTGGTCTTTGTCGAATCTATTGGTAACCCATTGGGCAATATTATTGACCTCGAAGCAATTTCGAAAATTGCGCATGAATTTGGCATACCTGTAGTCGTAGACAATACTGTTGCCACACCTGTTCTGCAAAAATCATTTGAATTTGGTGCCGACATCGTGGTGCACTCACTCACAAAATATATTGGCGGTCATGGTAATTCGATCGGTGGCATCATCGTCGATAGCGGCAAATTTCCTTGGGGCAAATACCCTGAACGCTTTAAATCACTCAACACCCCTGATCCAAGCTACCACGGGGTCAATTATGTCGAAGCTTTAGGTGACGCAGCCTACATTGCCCGTGCGCGCGTGGTCCCACTGCGTAATACAGGCGCTGCGATCAGCCCGCACAATGTGTTTTTGATCTTACAAGGTTTGGAAACCTTAAGCCTGCGCATGGAACGTCATACTGAAAATGCGCAAAAAGTGGCTGAATATTTACAAGCGCATCCAAAAGTAAAATGGGTCAACTACGCTGGCCTAAAAGACCATCCTCAGCATGCTTTGGCGCAAAAATATGTCAAAGGCAAACCATCTGCGATTCTTTCATTTGGAGTTCAAGATGGCCTTGCAGGCGGCACGCGTTTCATCGATGCGTTGCAGTTATTTACTCGCCTTGTGAATATTGGTGATGCCAAAAGTTTAGCTTGCCATCCTGCGACCACGACACATCGCCAGCTCAATGAAGATGAACTCAAAGCAGCCGGTGTCAGCGTTGATATGGTTCGTTTATCGATTGGGATCGAGCATGCAGATGACTTGATTGCCGACTTAGAGCAAGCCTTAGCTGCTGTTTAAACCACAAGTGCACAATCCACAGGCCTTATTTTTAAGGCCTGTTTTTATTTCCATTTCATTTAAATAACCACCCCCACATAATCCGCCTTCCAATTTTGGGCATCTATGGCCCTGCTTCTATATTTATTTACAATTTTATTTATCTTGAAAATCGACTTTTTTTACGTTGCAACGATGTCGATAAAAGCACTTCTCTTTCACATATTTATGTGTTAAAAATTGAGTAAATAGGGATTTTAATTTAGAGTAAAAACTCTAAATATTATTTTATTATCAATTACTTATCATATGGCTTTTTTGAAATAAAACGCTATCATACCGCTGACTTAAAACAGCCCTGCACTAGCGTTGTCGGGCCGATAAATGAATACAATAAAACTGATTTAACAGGGAACCTCATCGTGAATTCAAGACTTGAGAAACGTTTCGTTGACCGTGTCAACGGTAAGACTATTTTAATCACCGGTGCATCGAGTGGTATTGGCTTAACCACAGCGCATCGCCTTGCCAATGCAGGCGCACATGTTCTACTGGTTGCACGTACCAAAGAAACTCTTGATGCCGTAAAAGCTGAAATTGAAGCCACTGGCGGTAAAGCCGATGTTTTCCCATGTGACCTCAATGATATGGAATCCATTGATGCTGTGGCACAACAAATCCTCGCTTCCGTCGATCATATTGATATCTTAATTAATAACGCTGGCCGTTCTATTCGTCGTGCCGTGCATGAATCAACCGATCGTTTCCATGATTTTGAACGCACCATGCAGCTGAACTATTTTGGCGCGGTACGTTTGGTGATGAACCTGTTGCCTAAAATGATGATTCGTCGTGAAGGTCATATCATCAACATCAGTTCGATTGGTGTATTGGCCAATGCAACACGCTTCTCTGCATATGTTGCATCTAAAGCCGCATTAGATGCTTTCAGCCGTTGCCTAAGTGCTGAAGTTCACTCGCATAATATTGCCATCACGTCGGTCTACATGCCATTGGTGCGCACGCCAATGATCGCCCCAACCAAAATTTATAAATATGTTCCAACGCTTTCTCCAGAACAAGCAACTGACCTGATTGCCTATGCCATCGTGAAACGTCCGAAGAAAGTGGCGACCAATTTGGGCCGTTTGGCTTCAATCACCTATTCCATCGCTCCTGACATTAATAACAAACTCATGTCGATTGGTTATAACTTGTTCCCAAGCTCTTCAGCGTCTATTGGTAAGCAAGAAAAACTCAATTGGGTACAAAAAGCATATGCTCGCCTATTCCCTGGTGAACACTGGTAAGACCTGACTCACCCTTTAAAAAGCCCTTATGAGGGCTTTTTTATTGGGTTTTATACGACAACTTTGCTACATTGGGCTGAGATAAAATCAACTTTTATAACAATGAAAACTCAAAATATTGCCATCATCGGTGCAGGTACAGCAGGATTAGCCGCTGCAGCAATGCTTGCTGCTCAAGGCCATCAAATCTGCTTATATGAAAAAGTCTCACAACTTGAACCTGTGGGCGCAGGATTATTATTACAACCCGCCGGGCTTGCGGTTTTCGAACATTTAGGCATTTTGGAACATGCCTTAAGCCTAGGTGCTGTGGTAACAGGTCTGGAAGGTCAACTGGCTGGCGGCGACTTGCTGATTAACAGTCATTATCGACAAGCCGATGAACGTTCATATGGACTCGGCATTCACCGTGCCACGCTCTGTCATGTCCTCGCATCCAAAGTCGGTGAATATCCTCAACACGTTGAGTGGTGTATGGCGCATGAAGTGCATGAACTTCAAGAATCCAGTGAGGGTATAAACGTAATTGGGCAGTCCGCAGATCAATCTTTTCAACGTCAGTTTGATCTCGTGCTGATCGCCAATGGTGCACGCAGCCATTTACGTCCTAAAGCGTGGGAAAAGCTCAACCAAGCCTATCCTTGGGGGGCGAAGTGGATCATCGTGCCTGAATGCGAAGTACTCAATCCGCAGATCTTGCATCAGTTCTATGACCGTTCCAATATCATGATGGGTGTGATGCCAACGGGAGCAATTCCAACACAGCCTGAACAGCGCCTTTCGAGCATTTTCTGGAGTCTACCTACAGAAGATTTAGAGGGATTCTTAAAAACAAAGAACGCACAGCAGCAATGGTTGCTTGAAGTTTCAAAACGCTGGCCGAGTGTTGCAGAATGGTTAGCGCATGTGATTCCACATCCAGATGATCCGCAGCAATGGCTATCTGCCAATTATCGTGATGTGGTGCTGAGCAAACTTGGTGAAGGTCGCATCGGCATATTAGGCGATGCTGCTCATGCCATGAGTCCACAGCTTGGACAAGGCGCCAATATGGCTTTGCTCGATGCATGGGCCATCAGTCAAGCTCTGCTTCAATATCAACAGGACTCCTCACTGCAAAACCTCTGGCAGGAGTATCATCAACTGCGGTTGTCCTCCGTGCGATTTTACCAATTTTTTAGTCGCTTGCTGACTCCTTTTTATCAATCACATCATCGCTGGACAGCGCCGCTCCGTGATTTTTCATTTCGTGCTATGTATCAGCTGCCGTTTTTCCGCAAAGAAATGGCGATTACGATTTCCGGCTTAAAAACGGGTGCATTTGGGCAAATGAATTATGCTGACATTGCCCGAAAGCCTGCAGATGATTCTGCAGCGGAACTGCGCAATTTAAAATTTGATTAAGAATTAACTCCCCATCATTCTCTTGATGGCTTACACTATAGTGCTGCTCAAATGCTGCGGCATTTATTTTTTGATTTTTGAATTGGTGAAATCCTCATGAACAACCTGCAATGGCTCGATGAAGTAAAATTTAACGAACAAGGCTTAGTGCCTGCTATTGCACAGCATCATCAAAGCGGGCGCGTATTGATGGTGGCATGGATGAACCGTGAAGCGTTGGCGCAAACTGCAGAAAAAAATCAGGCGGTGTACTTTTCACGTTCACGCAATAAGCTATGGCACAAAGGTGAAGAATCTGGCCATTTCCAAACCGTACATGAAATCCGTTTGGACTGTGATGCTGACGTGATTGTGCTACAAATTGAACAGCATGGCGGCATTGCCTGCCATACCGGCCGTGAGTCATGCTTCTACCGCAAGCTTACTGCCAATGGCTGGGAAATTGTCGATGCGCAATTGAAAGATCCTGCTGCAATTTATGGTGTAAAATCAGCAAATCCGCATACCCTTGCGATGAATGCATCCAATGCGCAATCTGAGCAAGTCGAAGTACTCGACTACTTAGGTAAAATGATGGCTGAACGCAAACAAGCTGATCCTGAGTCCTCTTATGTGGCAAAGCTTTACCATAAAGGCCTCAACAAAATTTTAGAAAAAATCGGTGAAGAAAGTGTTGAAACCATCATTGCCGCTAAAGATTTTAAAATCGAAGCCAATGAAGACAACAAAAACGATCTGATTTACGAAGTAGCAGACCTTTGGTTCCATACCATTGTGATGTTGGGTTATTTCGATATTGATCCTCAATTGGTACTTAACGAACTCGCTCGTCGTCAAGGCCTTTCCGGTTTGGTTGAAAAAGCCAACCGTCAGCACTAAGACGCAACCGTGCCAGATCTTAAAAAACCGACCGCGACCTATGAGCAGGCCACCGCCATAGATAACGCACGTCTTGGTAAATCATTTAAAGTGATTGCCTATGCTGGCACAGGTAAAACAACCACACTGCAAATGATCAGTGATGCCATGCCTCAGCGGCGTGGCATGTACTTGGCCTTTAACAAAGCCATTGCCACCGAAGCACAGAATCGTTTTCATCAAAATGTCGACTGTCGAACCTTCCACTCATTGGCTTATCGTAGTGTTCCACGTGGAGTGACTGACAAACTGCGTCTACCACGTTTAAGTCCGAGCTTTATTGCCAAAGAATATCGACTAGAACCGATCACCTTACGTCGTATGATGGGCGGTCGTTATGAAAAATATGTACTCATGCCTTCGCGTTTGGCAAGTCTGGTGGCAAACGCTGTCAGTTATTTCTGTTCGACCAGTTCACAGTACCCTGCCCCACGACATCTACAAGCACCGAGTTGGCTGCATCCGGACGATATCGAAAGCTTACAAAAGCATTTGTATCCTGCCATTGAACGTCGTTGGTTAGAGTCGATTGATCCGAACCATGCAGCAGGGATTGGACACGATATTTATTTAAAACTTTGGGCTTTGTCTGAACCGAATATTCCTGCGGATTATGTGCTGTTCGATGAAGCTCAAGATGCTGACCCACTAATGCTAGGGATTTTACTGAAACAGCGGAATACCCAAGTCATCTATGTTGGCGATGCGCATCAACAAATTTATGCATGGCGTGGCGCAGTCAATGCCATGCAGCAACTCCCTTTACCCGAATCCCGTTTAACCACGTCTTTCCGTTTTGGTGAAGAAATTGCCTTGAATGCCAATGCTCTACTGGGCGCATTGAACGAAACCGTGCCGTTATTGGGTAATCCGCAGCTCAACTCTAAAGTGGTCAATAAGCCACATACCAAGATGCGGGATGCCATTTTATGTCGTACCAATGCACGCGCGATGGAACTGTTATTGGCGGGTTTGGTTAAGGGCGAAAAAGTTAGCCTGCAAGCAGATCATGCGCGACTCAATCGTTTTGTCGATGCTGCAGCCATGCTCAAGCAAGGCAAGCGCGTAGTCGATGTCCCAGAGCTTGCGTGGTTTAACTCATGGCATGATGTGCATGAATATTGTGAAACCAATGACGGCAGCGATATTAAACCGCTGGTGAAGTTGGTCGATGACCACGGTACTGACCCACTGAAAAAGGCGCTGGCGAAAATCACCCCAATTGATCAAGCCGACTACATTATCTCGACCGCCCATAAAGCCAAAGGTTTAGAATGGGATCGGGTACATATTGAAGATGACTACCAATTTAAGCTCAACGATAAAGATTATAAAATTAGTGACGAAGAGTTACGGTTACTTTACGTGGCTTGCACACGTGCTAAAGTAAGTTTAAATATCCATCATATTTATGACTTGATGCAGCACTTAAAACGTCAAATGCCCAAATCTTTGGCACAAGCGGTCAGCTAGTATGATGAAAAAGGTGAATAAACAATAAATCAGTAAAAGGTGCACCATGAAATTACAATCGATCCAACTCAAGCACACCCTTCATTTTACTGATATCACCCTCAATTTTAATTACCACGATCTGCCGATCACCTTAATTTTGGGTGATCAAAGTTCTGGAAAAACCTCCCTACTACGCTTTAGTTATCAGGCCCTCACTTGGTTCGCTGCACGTTATAAAGATTTACGCACCGCAGGCGTGGTAATGCTCGATCAAGACATCATGTTAAATCGCTTGCAATCGAAACTTGATATTCAAGTCAGTTTTCCCGAAGACATAGGCTCATTTCAGCTTTCAAGTGATCAACAAGACCAAGACCCACAATGTTGTTCATGGCAATTGTACAAAACCTTAAACAGTCAAGGCGTCGGCCTCAGTAAGGCCGAAACACAGCAATTAGAATCGATGGTTGCGCTGTATCAAAAAGCCCTCAAAGCCGATCCGTTACAAGGGTTGCCACTCATTGCCTATTACCCTGCTGAACGTTTCGTCAACGATGTGAATATTCTCAATAAAAATAATCCTGCTATTTTTCAGCCTTCGCATGCTTATGAAATATCGGCCATTCCCTTTACCACGTTTATTCGTTTTTTTGAGTGGTTTCGAGAAATATCCGACATTGAAAATGCGCAAAGTGCCGAATTAATTCAAAATTTATTACATCCTAAAACCCAAGCCGATATACCCAATGCATCAGACACGCCTCTTTTTGGGCATAAACTAGCACAAGCTCAGGCCGATCTACACGCGCCGTCACTCAGATCATTAAAACAAGCCTTAGAGACCGTGTTGCCCGATGTAACCAATATTTATCTGCAATATCATCCCAAATTACAGTTAATGGTCTGCTATCAAGGCAAAGACATGTTATTTCAACAGCTGTCGAATAGTGTGCGCAACCTTGTGGCCTTAATTGGTGATATTGTACGTCGCCTGTGTCTACTCAATCCTCATAGCTTATATCCATGCCAAGAAGGTGACGGCATTTTATTGATCGACGCCATAGACCACCAACTCGATCAAAACATGACTCAAGTGATTTTGACCCGTTTAAATCAAGCGTTTCCACGACTCCAAATCATTGCCAGCGGCAACCGTCCTGAACTGATGGAACAGGCTTCTCGCTTTCAGTGCTTACAATTACAGAATAAAAAGCTCAGTGAGATTCAGCCTGAAAAACTACAAGAAACCTATGATCAAATTTATCAGCAGTTGCAACTCGGATCTAAACCATCGCTTCCACCTAAAACTGAAGAGACTGAATTAAATGAGCCGTTGAACAGTCCAGATTCTATCCAGCACATGTTGCAATTAATTCAGACACAACTGACCGAGCAACAGCAACAAGAATTGGTTAGGGCTTTATCACAGCGAGGTGATCAGGACATTACGATCCAACCGCTGAGTTAAAAATACTGAGGTTGATTGACTGAGTGTAATCCATAGCCTCGATGTTTAAATATTCAGCAATAAGGCCGCAATAGATGTCTAGACAGTTTCGTCAGGCGTATAATGTGTAAGTGGGTCATAAAAAAGATTGATGTTGTTTTACGCATGTAATATGATCGGTTTTATTTGCAATTTTCATAGTAACATCGGAAATTGCTATCGCTTCACGAGTTGCGCAACACAGCTTGTTTTTAATTTTTTTTGACACACATGGCTTTCAAGATTGAATTTTTGGACTGCTCTTTGCTGTCCTGTAATCCTTGAAAGATGAAATACACCTAGGTTTCACCGCCTAATCATGACAATGGATACGAGTGTGCTACCGATTATTATATTGTTACCGTTAATACTAGGCACAACACTTGTCTCGTGGTTGAAGCAATTCTCTCGCGGGGTAACAGCTTTAGGGGCGATTGGCGTCAGCCTCAGCAGTTTAGTTTTATTATTGAGTCAGGCTCAAAATGTATTTAATGGCAAAACCATCATTCAAACATGGCCATGGCTCACTCAAGTTGGCATTGATTTCAGTTTCCGTCTCGATGCACTGGGCTTATTGTTTTCCCTGCTCATTACCGGGATCGGCACCTTAATTTATATCTATGCCTACTATTATTTAAGTCCAAAGAATTCGCTCAGTAAACTGTATGTTTTATTGATGCTGTTCATGGCTGCCATGCTCGGCATTTCATTGTCTAATAATTTAATTTTATTGCTTATTTTCTGGGAACTTACCAGCATTTCATCTTTCCTTTTGGTTGGTTATTGGAGCAATTACGACGCAGCTCAGCGTGGCTCTCGAATGGCTTTGACCATTACAGGTATGGGTGGTTTATGTATGCTGGGTGGTTTTATTCTGTTGGCGCAAATCACGGGCACCTATCAGATTGATCAAATCCTAACGATGAGTAGCCAAATTCAGCAGCACTCGCTTTTTGTACCCACACTGCTATTAATATTAATGGGAGCATTTACTAAAAGTGCGCAGTTCCCTTTCCATTTTTGGTTGCCAAATGCTATGGCGGCACCGACCCCCGTCTCGGCCTATTTACACTCTGCCACGATGGTGAAAGCCGGAATTTTCCTGCTTGCACGCTTATTACCGATTTTTGCAGGCGCTGCGTTGTATCACAACTTGGTCACCTTTATTGGCTTATTTACCTTATGTATGGCGGCCTTTTTTGCAATTTTCAAAGAAGATTTAAAAGGGCTTTTGGCCTATTCCACCATCAGCCATTTAGGTCTGATTGTTTGCTTACTCGGGATCGGATCTCCCCTCGCAGTTGCGGCTGCCATTTTCCATATCATTAACCATGCAACCTTCAAAGCAGCCTTGTTTATGATCGCAGGGATTATTGACCACGAATCAGGTACACGCGATTTACGAAAAATCTCTGGTTTATGGCAATTACTTCCGTTTACCGCAACGCTAACTATGATCACTGCGGCCTCTATGGCAGGTGTCCCATTAACCAATGGTTTCCTCTCTAAAGAGATGTTCTTTACTGAACTTTTGGCCAACTTGACTGGGCCAGTGATGATCGTGTCGGCTATCATCGCTACTTTTGCCGGTATCTTTGCTGTCGCGTACTCAGTACGTTTGGTTCATGGGGTATTTTTTGATGGTCCACTGGGGAAAGAAGTTCCCAATAAAGAAGCACATGAACCACCTTTTGGTATGCGCGCACCAGCAACCTTACTGGCTGCTTTATGTATTTTAGTTGGATTATTCCCTGCCCTATTGGTTGAGCATATAGTCAACAGCACAGCACGTGCGAGTATTCAAAACCCTGCGTTTGAAGGTACACATTTAGCGATTTGGCATGGTTTAAATGCACCGCTTTTGATGAGTGTAATAGCACTATTGGGTGGTTTAATTTTCTACTTCGCATTGGCAAAGGGCGGCAAATTACGCCGGATCGACTTAGATCCACTTTTGGGTCGATTACAAGGTAAAGTGCTGTTCGACTTATTTTTAAAGCATCTATTACTCAGCTCAAGAAAGTTCCGTCGCTTTACTGAAAATGGCAAATTACAAAGCTATTTATTATGGATTTTGATCTTTAGTGTGGCCATCGTCATCGTTCCATTTTGGCTGCAAGGCATCGGCACAGGCAGCCGTGAACTGGTACATGCACCGGTCATCGCGATCGTTCTATGGCTATTATTATTCTCTGCATGTTGGATGATGCTTTGGTTCCACCATGAACGGATTAAAGCCGTCCTCATCAGTGGTGCAGTCGGTCTGGTTGTGACCATGGTGTTTATCTGTTTCTCCGCTCCCGATTTGGCGTTAACACAGATTACTGTTGACGTGGTGACCACCGTGCTCTTACTCATGAGCCTATCGTTATTACCACAGCTCACCCCTTATGAGTCGAGCGTGTCACGTCGTTGGCGAGATGCATTGATTGCGATTATTGCAGGTCTAGGGATTGCATGGATTTCATGGTTGATCATGACCCGTGATCACAATTCCATTTCATGGTTCTTCATGCAGCAGTCTATCCCACTTGGTGGTGGTACCAATGTGGTCAACGTGATCTTGGTGGACTTCCGTGGTTTCGATACCTTTGGTGAAATTACCGTACTGGGAATTGCTGCAATTGGTACGCTATGCATGATGGATGGTATGCGTGCTCATGGCACCACCATTACGCAAGGTCTGACCTATCGTTTTAATCCGTCGCCACTGATGTTCCGTATTACCTCATCTTGGATTTTGCCTTTGGCCTTGGTGATCAGTCTGTATATTTTCCTACGGGGTCATAACTTACCTGGCGGTGGCTTTATTGCAGGTTTAATTACCTCTTTAGCCTTAGTGATTCAATATATCGCGCTCGGTCAAGACCGTGCTGAACAATTGATTGGTGCAAAATCAGGTCGCTTATATGAAGTGTGGATTGGTATTGGTTTAACCATTGCGGGTTTGACAGGGATCGCTGCTTGGCTATGGGGCCGCCCATTCCTGACCAGTGCTCATATCTATGTCTCACCACCCATTTTAGGTGAAATGCACCTTGCCTCCGCTGCCCTCTTCGACACAGGTGTCTACATCACTGTTGTGGGTGCGACGATGTTAATGATTTCCGTCTTAGGCGACTCGCGTCACTCGAGTATGTCTGGTCCAGTTCCAAGAGGCGAATAAGATGATTAGTTTAGAATTTTTACTCGCTTCAGCCATTGGCTTACTGACCGCAACAGGGGTATACCTGATTTTGCGGGCACGTACCTTTCCTGTCGTGCTGGGTTTAGCCATGATTGGCTATGCTGTGAACTTATTTTTATTTGTCATGGGACGTATTCATGTCAACGCACCGGCTGTGTTAACGGAAACAACCAAAGCGACCGATCCTTTACCACAAGCCTTGGTCCTAACCGCCATTGTGATTGGCTTTGCGACCACTGCCTTTATCGTACAATTGGCTCTGCGTAGCCGCTATGAAACCGGAACAGATCATGTGGACTCCAAAGAAGAAATACCGCAAATTGACCCGCGGGAGGATGAGCCATAATGCATGACTTCATCCAATTTTGGACTACCCACAGCCCGATTTTCAGTATTTTAATTCCTGCAATTACTGCATTTATTTTAGTCCTGTTGGGCAACCCCGGCTCTGGCTCGTTGGCACATGACTGGCGACAACCTTGGCGTCGTGGAATCAGCTATGTTTCTGGCATCCTTGGGCTGATCACATCTATCAGTTATTTGATGATCGCCAGCTCTGGCCAAGTCTTGGTTTATAACCTGAGTGAATGGGCCGCACCGTTTGGTATTGTCTTAGTTCTAGATCGACTCTCAGCATTCATGTTGGTGCTGACTTATGGTCTTGCTGTGCCAGTGATGTGGTTTGCCAGCAAAGAATGGGATGAGCGTGGTCGTTATTTCCATGCCATGTGCCATTTCTTACTGATGGGTTTGTGTGGTGCATTCCTAACAGGCGATTTATTTAACCTATTTGTCTTCTTTGAAATCCTGTTGATGGCATCGTACGTTTTGCTCTTACACGGCCAAGGCAAAGCACGTTTTCAATTGGGTATTCATTACGTCACCATTAACCTATTTGCCTCTGCTCTCTTCCTGATCGGACTCGGGATGATTTATGGCAGTGTAGGTAGCTTAAATATGGCAGATGTTGCACGACTGATGCCTTTGCTTGAAGCGGATCAACATCGTATTGCTGTAGCTGGTGCATTGTTACTGTTTACCGTCTTTGGCATCAAGGCAGCAATGCTGCCTGTAGGGTTCTGGTTACCAAAGACCTATGCTGTGGCAACCACTCCTGTCGCAGCCTTGTTCACCATTATGACCAAGGTCGGCATCTATGCCATTCTCCGTGTTAATGGCACTGTGTTTGACGATGGGATTAGCCGTGAAATCTTACAGCAGTGGCTATTACCGATTGGTTTAGTGACGTCGCTCTATGGTGCTTATGGTGCAATCGGAACGGATCGTTTACGTCGTTTTGTCGGTTTTATGATTTTGTCTTCTATCGGTACAATATTGGTTGCGATTTCACTCTTTAATACGGATGCATGGGCTGCAGGACTTTATTACCTGATTCACAGTACCATTATTGGTGCAGCTTTTTATATTCTATCGGGTTGGATTACCTCACAACGCGGCGAATTTAAAGATCATTTTAAACTTGCGCCCCGCATGAAACAGCATAATACAGTTGCTGTCTGCTATTTCATCATTGCGTTGATGATGGCTGGTCTACCACCATTTAGCGGCTTTTTGGGTAAAGTATTTATCTTACAAGCAACAGCCAATTCACCTTACCAAATCATGATTATTTTAATTGTTTTGTTGGTGAGTTTACTCAGTATCATGGCATTTACCCGCGCTGGTTTTGTACTTTTCTGGCGTTCATCTCGTCCAGAAGATGATATTGATACTGAAGAATATCAACGTTATCAGGCTTTGCCGAATAAGGCTCCGCTACGCAATGACAAGACCATTTATCTACTATTAACAGCGCTTGTGGGATATATGGTCTTTGCTGCACCAATCTATGACTATACCTACAAGACTGCGCAGCAAATTCAAGACAACCCATTATATGAATCGTTGCTATTGAAAAAGGATAAAGAAGGTCAAATTATCAGTGTTCAACCTTATGATCCTGAAAATTTACCTGAAACCAAATATGGTGGCGAATCAGCGGATCCAAATGCACACCTCATCCCTGCATTGATTGCGCCTGAAACCCTAAATGGCGAACATATTTCTGAATATAAGCGACGCCAAATTCAGGGACAGCAACAAGAAGAAAAATTGCCTGAAGAGACCCAGCTGAAACCAATGGAGGTGCCTTAACATGGCGACACTATCTTTATTTAATCGCTGGTTTCCGCATCCATTGGTATCAGTCATGGTTGGTCTGAGCTGGGTGATGTTAGCGCACAGTTTAGATGCGGCCACACTATGCATGGCCTTGGTTTTAGCAATTGTTATTCCGCGAATGGTTCGCCCTTTTATTGATCGAACACCGAATATCAACTGGCTGGCAGTATGTAAATTATTCTTTGTGGTGTTATGGGATATTATTGTCAGTAACATCCATGTTGCAAAACTCGTCCTTGGTCCGACACATAAATTGCATCCGAAATGGTTTCGTGTTCCTCTCGATACACAGCATGAAGAAGTCAATTCTCTGCTTGCGATGATCATCACCACGACACCCGGTACGGTGTCTGCTGGGATTGACCAAGACCGTGGTGATATTTTGGTCCATGCCCTGAGTACGGATGATCCTGAAGCAGAAATTCAAACCATTAAAGAGCGCTATGAACGCCCTCTCATCCTCATTTTTGGCGCTGATACAGGAGAGTCTGCATGACAATTTTACCTTATGCGCTTGGCATTTGTTTAGTTGCGGTGACGATCTCGATGTTACTGTGCCTCATCCGCTTGGTGATGGGACCCTCAGTTGTGGACCGACTACTTGCTTTAGATACTTTGTTCTTAAATGCCACCTGCTTAATCGTCATTTTAGGTATTTATTGGGCAAGTACATCAATGTTTGAAGGGGCTTTATTGGTTGCCATGCTTGGGTTTGTATCTACAGCTGCTTTAGCGCGTTATTTCACTACTGGCCACGTCATCGACTAGGAGTCCTTTAATATGCAATTAGTCATGGAAATTTTGGTCTCGATTTTTTTGGTTATTGGCGCTTTTTTCATGTTGGTCGGCGGTATTGGCATGGTTCGCCTACCTGACTTATTTATGCGACTGCACGCACCGACCAAATCGAGCACTTTAGGCTTAGGAAGTTTTCTAATTGCTGCAATTATTTATGCGGCATTTCAAGGCCGTTTTGGTTTTGCAGAGGTCCTGATCACGCTCTTTGCCTTTATCACCGCGCCCGTTTCTGCAAACCTCATGGCACAAGCGGCATTACATTTACGATTACGCTCGATGAGTGGTGATGCGCCAGAAGCGCTTAATCGCCCTCTTCCTTGGCAAAGAACTCGCCGCCGTGCTTTTCACTCTAAACTCCATTCAAAACCGGAGGATCTGGATTAAATCTAGATCCAGTTTGATTATCCCTTATAGCCCAAAAGTCTTTAATTTTCATCCATAATTTCTCAATTACATTCCCTTGAGCCATATATTGCAAACGTTTTTGGTTATAAGATGTTTTTTTAAACCATACTGCCTAGCTAAATCAATCAGTAAGTTAGTCTCAAAACTACTTTGAAAATTGTTATACCAGCCAGGCTGATTCTGGCTCATCTCAAGATTCGCCAATTCATAAAACAGCTGTGCCATCACGGCATCCTGTCTTGAAACAAAATTTTTCTGCTCATTAATCTGTAAACTAGCCTGCTCTCGTATAGCATCATATTCTGCTGTTGTGAGTTTTCGCTGATTCTTCCAGTGTGCATCGGGTACATAACCTGTTCCATAATATACATTCAACAATAGATATTCATGAAAATTTTTTGGTGTCACACTTTTTCTTTGGCTGTTAAAATATTCAGATGAATCCATTCACTGCTAAGATGTATCGATGGATCACGCTTCATACCTTCTGCAATCCAATTTTTGGCCAGTTTAATATTGCCGATCAACTCATATGCAGTACCTAAATTCACTGCCGTCTTCGGTAAACCTGGATGCTCTTTTTCAATTTCACTTAAAACCATAATGGCTAAATCGTATTTACCTGCATAAATCTGATGTACGGCATAATCATTTTCTGCCTGATAGTCTATTGGGCTAGGATGCCTTGATACAAAGTTATTCAATTTCTCGTCATGATGTTCTTCGCGTTGATTTTCTTTTTGTGAATCAGATGTATAAAAATCTTCTACATAGGTATTTAAACATGCCCAACTTGGCATAGTAATAAATAATGCGCTACTCAAAAGGATTATTTTTTTCAATTCATTATTTTTACAGATTGGCGGATTAAATATCATGTTCGACCTGTCTTTCATTGGCATATTATAATTTTAAAGTGATTGAGTTTTTAAATTACCGTTATTCAAACATAAAAAAGCCACCCAAAGGTGGCTTTTTTCATTCAGCGAACTGAATTATTCATCATCTTTTTTTGCTTCGTCAGTAGGAGGTAAGTCCTTGACCGCTTCCGCAATTAGACCAAACATATAGTTGCCATAAGCATTTGTTTTGTCGTAATGGAAACGCAAACGTGGCGTAATACGTGTTTTGATACGACGGCTTAGTTCATGACGCAAGAAACCAGATGCTTTATTCAAGACATCTAAAGTCTCTTTATTTGCGGCTTCACTTTGCTCATCGCCTAGCTCACGACCCATTACAGTCACATAAACTTCGGCATATCCTAAGTCTGGGCTCACCTTCACGGCAGAGATGGTCACGAGACCACCTAAGCGTGGATCTTTCAGCTCCTGACGGATCAGTTCTGACAACTCACGTTGTACTGTATCCGCCATACGCTTCAGACGTTGACTACCCGCCATTAAAGACTCCGTTTAATTAATTGAACATCGTACACTTCAATCTTATCTTGTGCTTTGATGTCTTTATAGCCTTTCACCGCAAGACCACATTCCATACCGGCACGAACTTCTTCAACCACATCTTTGTAGCGACGAAGAGATTCAAGCTCGCCTTGGAATACCACCACGTCATCACGTAATACGCGAATCGGTTTATTACGGTGTAATGTACCTTCAAGTACCATACAACCTGCAGCAGCACCGAATTTACTTGAGTGGAACACTTCACGTACTTCAGCAACACCCAGAATTGTTTCACGGTGTTCAGGCGCCAATTTACCGCTCATCGCATCTTTCACATCATCAATTAATTGATAGATGATCGAGTAGTAACGAATGTCGATACCATCAGCATCAGCTTTTTGACGTGCAGTATTATCAGCACGTACGTTAAAGCCGAGAAGAACCGCTTCTGAAGATTCAGCAAGTGTTACGTCAGACTCAGTGATCGCACCAACACCTGAACCAATAATACGTACTTTTACTTCATCAGTTGCAAGTTCAGCAAGTGCAACGTGTAATGCTTCCAAAGTACCACGTACGTCTGTTTTCAATACTACGTTGACAATAGGCACATCTTTCTTGCCCATAGACGCCATGATATTTTCAAGACGCATCGCAGATTGACGTTCAAGACGTTTTTGACGTTCACGATCCATACGCGCATCAGCAACTTCACGTGCTTTTTTCTCGTCATTTACAACAAGAACTTCATCACCTGCCATTGGCGCTTCTGGTAGACCCAAGATTTCCACAGGAATCGAAGGACCAGCAGATTTAATACGTTGACCATTTTCATCTGTCATCGCACGTACACGACCATATGATGAACCTGCAAGAACAAGGTCACCCACTTTCAATGTACCGTTTTGAACAAGAATCGACGTTACCGCACCACGACCTTTGTCTACACGTGCTTCAATTACAACACCTTGTGCTGCACCCTCTTCAGATGCTTTAAGCTCAAGAAGTTCGGCTTGAATTGAGATCAAGTCAAGAAGTTCGTCGATACCTGCACCGGTGTGCGCAGAAACCATTGCCACTGGAACGTCACCGCCCCATTGCTCAGGTACAATTTCTTTCGTCGTCAACTCATTCAATACGCGATCTGGATCAGCAGACTCTTTATCCATTTTGTTGATAGCAACAATAATTGGCGTACCTGCTGCACGTGCATGGTCAATCGCTTCCGCAGTTTGTGGCATAACACCATCATCTGCTGCAACAACCAAAACTACGATATCTGTAGATTTCGCACCACGTGAACGCATTGCAGTAAATGCTGCGTGTCCCGGTGTATCTAAGAAAGTAATAATACCTTTTTCAGTTTTCACATGGTAAGCACCAATATGCTGTGTGATACCACCTGCTTCACCTGCAGCCACTTTAGAGCGACGAATACGGTCAAGAAGTGATGTTTTACCATGGTCAACGTGACCCATAATTGTCACAACTGGCGGACGAGTGGTTTGGACACCACGCGCTTCTTCAGCTGCTTCAAGTAAGTTGTCTTCTGCTTGTGTATCCGAAACAAGTACTGGATTGTGACCCATTTCTTCAACAACAAGTGCTGCAATTTCTTGATCAATCGCTTGGTTTTGAGTAACCAATTCCCCCATTTTCATGAGTGATTTGATAACTTCGCGAACTTTAACCGCCATTTTCGCAGCCAAGTCAGCAACAACAATCGTTTCACCAATTTCAACATCATAAACTTGTTTTTTAACTGGTTTTTCAAAGCCATGCTTGTTCGCTTGACTTGTTTTTAAACCACGTTTATGTGAGTTATCACGGAAAGATTGCTCTTCGCCACGACGACCACCTTTTTTAGGTGAACGTGAATTGTTGGTATTGGTACCACGTTTAATTTCACGGTCTTCTTTCGCAAATGAATCTTCATATGCCTGACCTACAAGGCCGGCAGCAAGCGGAGAATCATCTACAACACGAATGGTCGCAGTAGTGTCTTCGTTAGAATACTTAGACGCCATTTGACGCATTTGCTCAAGCGTACGTTGTTGCGCTTCTTCAGCGGCTTTACGACGCGCCGCTTCTTCTACAGCTTTCAATTGTGCTGCTTGAGCTTCACGTGCTTTTTTCTGTTCTAGAGTTTCAACAGGTTTTGTAATTGGCTTGTTGTTTGACTTACGTTTTACAACAACCGCAGCTTTCGGTGTTTCTTGCTTCGCATGTTCTTGCTTCGCAGCAGCGCGCATTGCTTCTAAAGCTTGTTTCGCTTTAGATACTGGTTGTTGCTTCGGTTCTTCAGCTTTCGCTTCAACCTTAGGTTCCTGTTTACGTGCTTGTTGGTCAGCTTGTGCTTTCGCTAATGCTTCAGCTTTAATTTGCTCAGGATCCGGTTTAACAAATGTATGTTTCTTACGAACTTCTACATTAATCGTTTTTGCCTTACCCGATGTACTCGCCACTTTAGCAGTACTGGTAGTTTTACGTTTCAACGTGATTTGTCCTGCATTGCCCGCATCCTGACCATGAACTTTTTTCAAATGGTTAACGAGGGCATTTTGTTGTTCAGTGGAGATAATATCGTCAGGTTTAGTTTGTGGTAAACCCGCATCACGAACCTGTTCCAGTAGCTTCTCAACTGGACGACCCACGCTGAGAGCTAACTCCTTAATCGACTTGTCCGTCATATATTACCTCCTAGTTAAACCATGATTCGCGCGCTTTCATAATAAGTTGACCTGCTTTTTCAGCACCTAAACCTTCGATATCAGAGATATCGTCAGTGGCTTGATCTGCAAGATCATCTACAGTTACCACACCGCGAGCGGCAAGCGCATATGCGATTTCTTTAGTCACGCCTTCCATTGCAGCAAGCTCTTCGCTTGGCTCTTGGATGTTTTCTTGTTGCTTCAATGCATCAGCCAATGCAATTTCTTTTGCACGACCTTGTAGCATTTCAACAGTTTCAGCATCAAGTTCGATCTCATCGAATGTTTCCGCAGGAACATACGCAATTTCTTCTAATGATGTGAAACCCATTTCAACCAACGCCATCGCTAAGTCTTCATCAATATCTAGACGTGTAACAAACATATCTAAATATTGTTGCGCTTCGTTTTGTTGGCGTGCGTGATATTCTTCTTCAAGCATCATATTGAGCTTGTAACCAGTCAATTCAGATGCTAAGCGTACGTTTTGACCTTGAGACCCAATTGCACGTGCTAACTGATCACTCGTTGCAAAAATAATATCTGCAGTACGTTCTTCTTCATCAATCACGATACCTGATACATCAGCAGGCTCTAGAGCACTTGCAATGTACTGTGCCGCGTCATCAGACCAAACGACTACATCAATACGCTCACCATTTAACTCTGATTGAACTGCTTGGATACGTGTACCACGCATACCAATACATGCACCTACAGGATCAATACGGTGATCGTTTGTTTTCACAGCGATTTTAGCACGAACGCCAGGTTGGCGTGCAGCAGCCTTAATCTCAATGATTTCTTCAGCAATTTCAGGAATTTCTTTCTTCATCAATGCAATGAGCATTTCTGGTTTAGAACGAGAAAGTAATAACTGAGCACCACGGCCTTCACGGTTTACGTTAAACAAAATCGCGTTTACACGTTGTTTAGGACGTAGAATTTCTTTAGCGATCATTTCTTCACGCGCAAGATATGCTTCTGCATTGTCACCTAAATCAATGATAAAGCCATCTTTGGTTTGTTTTTTCACTTCACCGTAGATGAGTTCACCAACTTTAGATTCGTAAGCATCTGCAATTAGCGCACGCTCTGCTTCACGAATTTTTTGAACAATTACTTGTTTCGCAATTTGTGCCGCAATACGACCGAAATCAATCGATTCAACTTCAAGTTCACGGATATCCCCAATTGCCCATTTTGCAGGATCTACATCAGAGATCGCATCTTGGCATGCTGGCATTTCGTGATCTTCGTCGGCAACCACTTCCCATTGACGGAAAGTACGGTAATCACCAGTACGACGGTCGATTTCTACACGTAGACGAGCTTCTTCCGAGTGAGTTCCCTCGTAGAATTTCTTCTTAGTCGCTGCAACTAAAGCTTGTTCAAGCGCTTCAAAAATTGCATCACGACTTACACCTTTTTCGTTACTAACCGTTTCTACTACGGTAAGAATTTCACGAGCCATAAGTCACCTATTCGTTCAGATTCTTATTTATTAAATTAATCTTGGAAAACCAGATTTGCTTTATCAATATTGTGGCTGTCAATATCCAACACTTGTTGCTTTTCAACTTCAACCTGAATCATTTCGTTCTCAAGGTCTACGTTAACAAGTTTGGCTTGGAATTTACGACGATTATCTACAGCACTGATCAAACGCAAAGCGACTTGCTGACCAATATATGCCGTCATTTGTTCCAATTTAAAGAACTGACGATCCCAACCTGGAGATGACACTTCTAATGCATATTCGCCTGAAATTGGATCATGTACATCCAACATCGCACCCACTTGCTGAGTGACACGAACACAGTCCTGCACGCCGATACCACGGCCTTGCTCAACTTCACCATCTTCATTGATGACAGGTTCTGCATTTTCATCAACTTCACGGTCGATATAAATACGTAACAGTGAACGTTTTCCTTGAGGTTGGAAATCAATCCCCCAAAGTTCTACATCACATGCTTGCACCGCTGGGGCAATTAAGTCCTGAAGTGCTTGAGTTTTATTTGATAGCTTCATTTACTCTCGTCAAATTTGTGCGATTCGATGGTCGAAATGACCACTACAGACCAATGCGAAACTATAGTAGTAGTGAAACATGACGGTTTGACCAAAATACTGTCGACACTACACGATAGCCAATAAAAAAGGGCGTAAATCGCCCCATTATTACACAGAAAACCATAGTCCACTGTGCAAAAAGGCCCACCTAGTTGTGAGCCTCTTTTAGAAACTTGGTAGCGGGAGCTGGATTTGAACCAACGACCTTCGGGTTATGAGCCCGACGAGCTACCAGACTGCTCCATCCCGCATCAACATGCAAAAATTATATACAATTTCTTGGTCATTTTCAATCTAAAACAACCTGAAGAATTGCCCTACTGAGTTGCATCTCAGAGGATTGGTAGCGGGAGCTGGATTTGAACCAACGACCTTCGGGTTATGAGCCCGACGAGCTACCAGACTGCTCCATCCCGCATCAACATCACAATGACTTTCAGATAAACTGCTTATATAGATTGTGTGCTATATAAGATTGGTAGCGGGGGCTGGATTTGAACCAACGACCTTCGGGTTATGAGCCCGACGAGCTACCAGACTGCTCCACCCCGCATCAATATGCAAATAGTTTTCTCAGCTTTAAAAGCTGTCCATTTAAAAGTTTGCATCTTAAAAATAGAATTGATTGGTAGCGGGAGCTGGATTTGAACCAACGACCTTCGGGTTATGAGCCCGACGAGCTACCAGACTGCTCCATCCCGCATCAACAGAGTTTTGCTGCATACACCAACTTATATTCTGGATTATAAGTTGGTGCGGAAGGGGGGACTTGAACCCCCACGCCCGAAAGCACTACCACCTCAAGGTAGCGTGTCTACCAATTCCACCACCACCGCAGCTGTGACGCATTCTAGTCGCAACACGTCAAAAAAGAAAGCTCTAAATAAATTATTCAGCGCTTTTTGGTGCAGTTGGCGAAGTTTCAGCCGATTTTGCAGGCGCAGTCGGTACTGAAGAAATCGCATTCAGACTATAAGCATCTGTCGTTTGTTTCTTTGCAAACACAGCAAGTGTCAAGCTCGTAACGAAGAACAAAGCCGTTAAAATCGCAGTCAAACGGGTCATAAAGTTACCCGAACCCGATGCACCAAATACAGTTGCAGCACCGCCGCCACCAAAAGATGCACCCGCATCTGCGCCTTTACCATGCTGAACTAAAATCAGCACGATCATTAAAATCGCTAAGATAATATGTACCACCAGCACAAACGTATGCATGCTGAACTCCTAATTATTTTGTATTTGCAAATGCTTGAGCAATTTTATAAAACGACTCTGCATTTAATGATGCACCACCGACCAGCGCACCATTGATATCCGGACAGGCTGCCAACTCTACTGCATTTTCAGGTTTTACACTACCACCATAAAGAATCGCAGTATGAAGTCCCATTGGGGTGATTTGGCTTAAACCTTCACGAATTTTAGCGTGCATCGCTTGCGCATCTTCAGGTGACGCTGTTTTACCTGTGCCAATGGCCCAAATTGGCTCATAAGCTACCACAATTTGTTTCCACTGCTCTGCTTGCACAACAGCAGCAATATCACATATTTGTTGTAACACAATCTGTTCTGCTTGGCCGCTTTCACGTTGTTCTAAGCTTTCACCCACACAATAAATCACAGTCAAACCTGCGTTTAATGCATTTTTTACTTTTTCATTAATGATATGCGGTTGATCAGCGAATATTTCACGGCGTTCCGAATGACCAATCAGTACAAACTCAACACCATAATCTTTTAATAGCTCAGCACTGAGTTCACCCGTATATGCACCTGTACCTGCAACGCGAGAAACGTCTTGTGCAACGGTTATGATGTTACGGCTAGCTTGTGTTAATTCATTTTGCACCGTGGTCAGAGCAATAGCTGTTGGTGCAACCCCAATATGACATGCCGATTCAGCAATATTTTGTTCATCTAATAATTGCTTAAAATTCTTAAGAAGTGCGCCAGCATCGGCTTGCAATGGGTTCATTTTCCAGTTACCCACTACCCAAGGCGTAATCGTCGAACCCGACATATTTATCCCACATGACAAAGATGAAATCGGGCACATTCTACACGTAATTCATAATTTTGAAGATAAATTTCAACACATTTGCATCTTCGAAGCACACCAGTCATTCCAAGATCTTCACTTTTCTGTAAAAAAATTAAGCAGATTTAAGGACTGGTTCATGCTTTTTACCAATTCTTAGCTAGTGACAACACTTTAAGATATGGTATTTTTGTGCAACAAAAGTATAATTTTGCTATACCAATTATAAACAGACTGAAGCATAGGCAAGTAAAAGCATGACAGCAGTTCAAGGTTCTTCAAGATTTACGGGGTTTATTCGTCGCTTAGTTGACGAAGGGCATCTGTCTGCCGAAAAAATGCAAGCAGCGCTGCAAAATTCAAAAAAGGCTCATCAAGATATCGTGCCGCATTTGATTCAGGAATATCGCCTTTCAGCACGCCTGATCGCAGAAACCATTTCGATAGAGTTCGGTGAACCGGTTTTTGATATTTCAACTTATGATACGTCTTTAATTATACGTGATGAATTTGAAGATAAACTCATTACCAAGCATCGTATTTTGCCTATTTTTAAACATGGCAATTTATTATTCGTTGCGATCAGTAACCCCACCAATATTGAAGCAGTGGATGCCATTCGATTTGGTAGTAAGCTGAATACCGAAACAGTTATTGTTGAACATGACAAACTTGAAAAGTTAATTGAACAGAACTTTGCTGAAGAAAGTACTTTTGACTTTGATGATGACTTTGATCTTGATTTAGAACAGGAAACTATTGATCCAACGAAAGAAGATGAAGATGAGGCAACGGGGGATGAAGCTCCAATTGTTAAATACATCAATAAGCTGCTAGTCGACGCAATTCGTATGGGTGCATCTGACTTACATTTTGAACCCTACGAAAAAACCTATCGCGTCCGCTACCGTGTCGATGGCGTGTTAAGAACAATTACAAATCCGCCCTTGCAGCTCGCGACTCGACTTGCTTCGCGTTTAAAAGTCATGTCACAAATGGACATCTCGGAAAAGCGTATACCTCAAGACGGTCGTATCAAGTTAAAGCTGTCAAAGAACAAAGCTATCGACTTCCGTGTGAACTCTTTACCAACATTGTTTGGTGAAAAACTTGTTCTACGTATCCTTGATCCATCTAGTGCGATGCTAGGGATTGATGCGTTGGGTTATGAACCTGATCAAAAAGAACTGTTCATGCAAGCTTTAGAAAAACCACAAGGCATGCTGCTCATTACCGGTCCAACGGGTTCCGGTAAAACCGTATCTCTATATACAGGTTTAAATATTCTCAACCGTGAAGATACCAACATTTCAACGGCCGAAGATCCCGTGGAAATTAACTTAGAAGGGATCAATCAGGTCAACGTAAATAATAAAGTCGGCCTCACCTTCTCTGCAGCCTTAAAATCATTCTTACGTCAAGACCCTGATATTGTGATGGTCGGTGAGATTCGAGATTTAGAAACGGCTGAAATTGCAATTAAAGCGGCTCAAACAGGTCACATGGTGATGTCTACACTGCATACCAATAGTGCACCTGAAACACTGACACGCTTACGCAATATGGGCGTGCCTTCATTTAACATCGCGACATCCGTGAACCTTGTCATTGCGCAGCGACTTGCACGTCGCCTATGTTCACTATGTAAAGAAACAGTAGACGTACCAAAACAAAGTCTATTGGAGCTTGGTTTTACCGAAGATGATTTAAATACACCAGAATTCCAAATATACCAGCCTGTGGGTTGTGCCGAATGCCGTGAAGGCTATAAAGGTCGTGTGGGTATTTACGAAGTCATGAAAGTGACACCTGAAATTTCAAGAATTATTATGGAAGACGGCAATGCCTTACAAATTGCCGAAGCTTCAAATCAAGCAGGTTTCAACAATTTACGCCGTTCAGGCTTAATTAAGGTCATGCAGGGGGTGACTTCACTTCAAGAAGTCAATCGTGTGACCAGTGAGTAAGTGAATTAGTATTTAAAATAAGGATAAATTCATGGCTGTAAAAAAAGCGCAGATGATGCCAACCTTCAGTTATGAAGGCGTGGATCGCAAAGGGGCGAAAATCAAAGGGGAAATGCCTTCGCGTAATATGGCTTTAGCTAAAGTCACTTTACGTAAGCAAGGCATCACCATTAAAACCATTCGAGAAAAACGTAAAAACATTCTCGAAGGCTTGATGAAAAAGAAAGTATCCACTTTGGATATCACGGTATTCACGCGCCAACTTGCAACCATGATGAAAGCCGGTGTACCGCTCGTTCAGGGGTTCGAAATCGTGGCGGAAGGCTTAGAAAACCCAGCCATGCGTGAAGTGGTCTTGGGGATTAAAGGTGAAGTTGAAGGTGGCAATACATTTGCTGGTGCACTCCGTAAATATCCGCAGTATTTCGACAACCTATTTTGCTCATTAGTTGAATCAGGTGAACAATCGGGTGCACTTGAAACCATGTTAGACCGTGTTGCAATTTACAAAGAAAAAAGTGAATTGCTTAAGCAAAAAATTAAAAAAGCCATGAAATACCCAGCAGCGGTAATTGTTGTCGCTGTTATTGTGACAATCATTTTGATGGTAAAAGTAGTTCCCGTATTCCAAGACTTGTTTTCATCATTTGGTGCAGACCTACCTGCCTTTACCAAAATGGTAGTTAACATGTCGGAATGGATGCAAAAATATTGGTTCTTCCTCATCATTGGAATTGGCGCTTTGATTGCTGGTTTCATGGAAGCAAAAAAACGTAGCAAAGCTTTCAGAGACTTCTTAGACAAAGCTGCACTCAAAGCACCAATTTTTGGGGATTTGGTTTATAAAGCAATTATTGCCCGCTATAGCCGTACCTTGGCAACCACATTTGCCGCGGGTGTACCCTTAATCGATGCGCTTGAATCAACCGCAGGTGCAACCAACAACGTGGTCTATGAAACAGCGGTCATGAAAATTCGTGAAGATGTGGCGACTGGTCAACAGCTGCAGTTTGCGATGCGTGTCACCGATAAATTCCCATCTATGGCGATTCAAATGGTGGCTATTGGTGAAGAATCCGGTGCCTTGGATGCTATGCTAGACAAAGTGGCAACGCATTATGAAAATGAAGTGGATAATGCCGTAGATGGCTTAACTTCGATGATGGAACCCTTGATTATGGCGGTACTAGGTGTCCTCGTTGGTGGTCTTGTGATTGCAATGTATCTTCCAATCTTCCAAATGGGTTCTGTGGTTTAATGCAAGAATTAATAACATATTTAATTAATACCCCAATTGCGTTATATATCGCAATTGGGATTTTTAGTCTTTGCATCGGTAGTTTTTTGAATGTGGTAATTTACCGCACACCAAAGATGATGGAACAAGAATGGCGTACGGATTGCCAACTGTTTTTACATCCGGATCAACCGATTATTGACGAAACAAAGATCACACTGAGCACACCTGCTTCAACCTGCCCAAAATGCAAAACGCCCATTCGTTGGTATCAAAACATTCCAGTCATCAGTTGGATCGTGTTACGCGGAAAATGTGGAAGTTGCAAAAACCCGATCAGTAGCCGTTATCCACTGATCGAATTACTCACCATGATCTGTGCGCTGATTGTTGTTGCAGTTTTTGGTCCAACCATCCAGATGCTGTTTGGTTTGGTGCTGACTTATGTATTGATTGCCTTAACATTTATTGACTTTGACACCCAACTTTTACCTGACCGCTATACCCTTCCTTTGGCTGCACTCGGGCTTGGCGTGAATAGCTATGCCATTTATACCTCTGCAACCTCAGCCATTTGGGGGTATATCATCGGGTTCTTATGCCTATGGATTGTTTACTATTTATTTAAAATCATCACTGGCAAAGAAGGTATGGGCTATGGTGACTTTAAGCTATTAGCTGCCTTGGGTGCGTGGATGGGCCCTTTCCTGCTTCCACTGATTGTATTACTCTCTTCACTGGTGGGTGCAATCATTGGCATTATTTTGCTCAAAGTCCGTAAAGAAAACCAACCTTTTGCATTTGGTCCCTATATTGCCATCGCCGGATGGATCGCCTTTTTATGGGGTGATCAAATTATGAAAATTTATTTGGGTCAGTAAGGTCGTTGTATGACATTTGTCTTGGGTTTAACAGGTGGTATTGGTAGCGGTAAATCTGCTGCAAGCAATTGGTTTGAACTCCAAGGCATTCAAGTCGTCGATGCTGATATCGTTGCTCGCGAGGTTGTCGAACCGGGGCAACCCGCACTGATTCAGATTCAACAACAATTTGGTGATTGGGTTTTACTTGCGAATGGTGAGTTAAATCGGCGTGCATTACGTGAGCATATCTTTAAAGATCCTACAGCACGTCAAACACTTGAAGCCATTACCCATCCTGCAATACGCCAGTCCATTATCCAACAATTAAACGAAGCCACTAGCCCCTATGTCATCTTGGTTTCACCACTGTTATTTGAAACCAATCAACATGAATTGACCAATCACACCTTGCTGATTGATGCCACGGAACAATTGCAAATTCAGCGTGCATCACAGCGCGATGGTCAAACTATCGAACAAATCCAAAAAATTATTCAAGTACAAATGCCAAGACAGGAAAAGCAAAAAATTGCAGATGATGTCGTGCTGAATGATGGTCATTTAGATCATCTTTATGCACAGCTTCGGCCGTTGCATCTCAAGTACTTAGCGCACGCTGAAAAAAGCTAAATAAAAAAGCAGTCTTACTCAGACTGCTTTTTTTGTTGTTCGAGTTGCTGCTCTAGACTGTCCTTTCGTCCCAACCATTTCCACGGTTGAATCGCTCCAATCCCCATCCCGACCAATCCACACACAATTGCAAAACTTAAGGGTTCATTCAGCAGCGGTACCGCTAAAATTGCAGCAATAAAAGGTGCCAAAGTTACGATACTTCCGGCTTTAAATGCACCCAGGCGCTTGATCGCCTCTACATACGTTAAAGTCGCAATAATCACCACAAAAATACCGTGAAAGATAACTTGTCCAATGAGTTGCAATGGCTCTGGGTCAGACCAATGTTTAGGGAAAAATAGTAGATAAATAGGCACGAATACCACGGCAGACCAAACCGCAACCCCCGCCATGGCATGCCAAGCAGAGAGCCTCCATTGCTTAAGCAATACCGTAAATATCCCCCACCAAATGGCACTGATAAAAAATAGCAAATCACCTAAACCAAATGCCACACCAGTCTCGACGTACATTAAATAGCTCATTAAGCTAATGGCAGAGACCATAATCACCACACTGATCCACGTATGCTTATCGATCGGCTGTTTGAAGATCAGAAACGCGGCTATGGCTGTACATAAGGGAATACAACCATTGAGAAAAATTGCAGCATGGGCCGCAGGAGCATAATGAAATGCGCTATAGGCTGTTAAACAATAGGTCACCCCGCCGAGCATGGCGAGGATAAAAGGCTCTTTCTTCCATAAAAAAGCCGTATCTTTTTTATAAATCAAAATTGGCATTAAGATGCAAAATGCCAAAGCAAACCGAAGTGCAGTAATGTCCCAAGCACTGATTCCCCAATTGGCGCTTAAACGCGCCGTTAAGGTGAATCCACCCCAAATACACATGGTAATGAAAACATATAAATAACCTTGCTTTTGGGGAGACATCATCACTTCTATTTCAATTCATTGTTACGTTGACGACATGCTTCATACAATGCCATACCGGTTGCGACACTGACATTTAAGCTTTGCAAGTTACCAGCCATTGGAATGTAAACAGTTTGATCACATTGCGCCTGCGTAATAGGACGCAAACCTGTATCTTCAGCGCCCATCACCACACATACACCCGTACCAGTGAAGTCAAATTTTTGAATCGGCAACGCTTTTTCATCTAGCATGGTGCCGACCACGCGTACATTAAAGTCGTCTTTGATTTGAGCCAATGTACGCGCCAAGTTGGTCACCTGAATAAACTTCACTTTTTCAGCACCACCAGCAGCAACTTTGCGGGCTGTTGGGGTAAGCGTCGCTGAACGATCACGCGGTGCAATCACGGCTTCAACGCCCATAGCTGCCGCTGTACGGATACATGCACCAAGGTTATGTGGGTCTGTAATATGATCTAAAGCCAATAGCAACGCATTGGGATTGGCTTGTAATAAAGCCTCTAAATCTTTTTCGTTTAAGACTGGATGGGGGCGTACAGCCGCGACCACACCTTGATGGAACGGTTGTCCCGCAAGTTTTTCCAAACTATCACGGCTAGCTTTTTGAATGCTAACACCAAACGGTTCTGCCAACTCAAAAATACGTTTTAAACGCTGATCATCACGTCCTTTTAACGCAAATAAAGTTAATACGCGTTCTGGCTCAAGTTCCAGTAATGACTCCACTGAATGAACGCCATAATAATATTCCGGTTTCGCCATGAACGACCTCTAATTTGCAAACTTCGATAAACTTTTAAACAGGGTATGATCACCCAGCGCACAGCTTAGGTTATCAAAAAGAAAAATCCTGCAAAGCAAGCTTTACAGGATTTATGCTATGACACATAGTTTAACCGATTTGAGGTTAAAAAACTGTGCCTAAATGGATTGAATTATTAGCCTTCTAAGTGGCACACATAATCCAAGACTTCATCTGTTTCAATTTTAAATCGGCTATTACCTGGCACGTAGAACGATTGACCCGCACGGAATAGTTCGCTTTCTTCGCTATCAGCAATTTGAACACGGCATTCACCTGAAATAATTTCCATACGTTCAGGTACATGGGTTTCAAAAGTCAGCGCTTGTTCAGTTGGAAGCAACACACCCAGTGTTTTCTTGGTTCCATCTTCAAATTGCACAGTGTGGCTGATACATAGACCGCCAAAATAAACATTTGATTTTTTGATGACTGATACATGATCAAACTGTGCTGACATGCGTTTTCTCCAGATAAAGCATATTTATAATATTTTGATTGAAGTAGTTTAATTGTGCTGCAAAAACTAATCAATCAGTGTTGAAAACTTTGAGATAGATAATTACAAAAATCTGAGAAGTGGATATGTCCCAATACCATCTCACTACCTTGACATTGAGAATCTAAAACATACTGTACTTTTGTACAAAATACTTTTTTTATTTCATCCACTAAAGTCCTAGTTAGGGTCTATTGAAACGCTGCAAAATCATTTCACAGATATATACATGGATAATGAATTATATGGACGGATTTAAGAGACCAAATCATGACGTTTTAAGGCAATAACACGTTAGATTAAATACAAGAATACATACACAAACGTGTTTTGTGAGAACTTAGCAAAATGTTGGATGGTTTAAGCTCACGTTATGCAAGATCATTTACTCTTTGCATCACTACACTGCGTGCTTACGGCAGATACGAAACTAATTTCTTATTAAACTGAAATTTAGGATAGAATTATGAGGTTTTTCGTCATCTTAAAATAAAACTTATCTTGTGACCAAAACAAAACTTAATTATCTTTAACTAGAACTTTTCGCAGCTCGGATGCGTGTATGCTGACACATTTAACTCTGATCAATTTTGCATTAGCCGACCATTTAGCCATCGACATTGAACAAGGCTTTAATGTCCTGACGGGTGAAACGGGTGCAGGTAAATCTTTGCTGCTAGACGCACTATCAGCATGTTTAGGTGAACGAACAGACACCAACTATGTGCGCTATGGATCAGACAAAGCCGATGTGACAGCGACCTTTAGCTACCAAGAGCACAGTCCTGAAGCGCTTTGGCTCAAAGAACATGAGCTGGATGATGAGTCTGGGGAAATTCATTTACGTCGCGTGATTTTTGCAACAGGTCGCAGCAAAGCATGGATTAATGGACGTCCGAGCAGCTTATCCGAATTAAAAGAAATTGGCCGCTTATTGGTACAACTCTATAGCCAACACAGCCAACAACAACTCTTGGAACCGCCCTATCCAAAGCATTGGCTGGATCGTTATTATAATTTCTATCAGCCTGCTCAAGCCGTGCGTGATGCTTATAGCAAATGGCAAAAGGACATTCGTCAGCACCAAGCAGCACTCGACGCCCAAGCCACACGTAAGCAACGGATAGAAACGCTTGAACTTCAATTGGAAGAACTTGAAGACGTTGTGCAAACGGACTACAAAGAAATTGAGCAAGAATTTGACCGTCTCAGTCATCATGAACATATCATGCAAGATTGTAGCTATGGTCTAAATGCCCTCGATGACGCCGAGCAAAATATCAATCAAGAAATGGGCGCGATCATTCGTCGGATTGAATCACATGCAGGACGTAGTGAACAACTTTCTGAAATTTATACGTCGCTGCTGAACGCTCAAAGTGAAATTGAAGATGCCACCGCAAATTTACGTCAGTTTATTGATCGTCAAAGTTTTGATCCTGAACGTATGGACGAATTAAATACCAAACTGGAAGTTTTTCATCGCTTAGCGCGTAAATATCGTACTCAGCCTGAAGATTTAAAACAAGAATACGAAGCATGGCAACTTGAGTTAGAGCAACTGCATCAGCTGGAAGATCCTGAAACGTTGGCAGAACAAGTGGAAGTGTCTCATCAAGACTTTTTAACTAAAGCACAGCATTTGGATGATATTCGTCGTGAAGCGTCTACCCCATTGGCGAAGCAGTTGACCGAACAAGTGAAGCAGCTCGCGCTCCCAGAGGCTCATTTTGAATTTAAATTTGAACCGCTTGAACAAGCTTCAAGTGAAGGTTTGAGCTTTATTCAACTACTGTTCACCGCAAATAAAGGGATTCCTGCTCAGCCTCTAGCACGCGTGGCATCGGGTGGTGAATTATCTCGTATTGCCTTAGTCATGCAAGTGATGAATGCTGAAAAAACCGAATCCGAAGTGTTAGTCTTTGATGAAATTGATGTTGGGATCAGTGGGGGTACAGCGGAAATTGTGGGGCGTTTATTGGCAGACCTTGCGCAACATGTGCAAATTCTATGTATCACGCATCAAGCGCAAGTTGCAGCACAATCTGACCAACATCTCTTGGTGAAAAAACGTCAAACGGATCCTGCAAGCAGTACCATTATCGAATTAGAAGAAGATGATCGGATCCAAGAGCTGGCTCGAATGACTGGTGGTGTGGAGATTAGTCAAACGACCTTACAACACGCAAAACAGTTGCGACAATTAAAATTTCAACATAGTTAATTTTTGATGCTTTCAAAAAAGCCTGTGCATTCAAAGTACACAGGCTTTTTTCTTAAATACACTATTTGACAATCCCCTGATACACAAAGGCTTTCGAGCCTAAGCTATAGCGTAAATATTTATACTGCGGCTGATGTTGTTGATTGAGTAACATAACATCCACGTGTTTCGGACTGATTTTGAGATATTCATTACCGCTACGACGATCGGTTTCATAATGGCAGTCATAATCTACCGAGATTTGATCTAGTTTCTTTTGCTTAGTTTGAAATACATAAGATTTAAGTAACTGTTTTGGTCCAACTTCAACAGCTCTTAGATGATGTAGTCCACTGCAATTATCACCTTTATAATAACTCTTCACCAAATATACAGTTTTATTTTGGATGTTGACCGGCAAAATTTGATTGATATAGCCTGAGTCAAATTGATCTAAATGTTGCGTTTTTCCCGTTGCATATTGCACATAGCTGCTCCACTCCCCCATGGTGCCTCCGCCAGACACATCAAAACTATAAAATTTAAGTTTTTTATCTGGTGAATATTGCACATGAACAAAACCTTGCTTTTCGAGTTGCGTAAATCCGTAGTGAAAACTGCTCGGATCTGCCGCAATGACATCCACAATTTCACGTTCTATCGCTTCATTGACCTCATAAAAATTTAAGTTTTTATATTTTTTAATCACCTGAGATTCATGTTTTTGTAAGTCAGCGCTTCCTGCAAAGCCTGAAATAGGTAGGCTTACACAGAGTGCCATCCCTATTATTTTTGAATAATGTGTCATTGTTTTACCCTCAGTTTATCCTGCTATTTTAAGCAATCTCAGTCATCCATCACGTATATCTTCTCCTCACTTTTGTACTGCTGTTGTTCAAATCACCAATCATCGCTTCACAATTCACCACATTGCAGACCCGCCTGCACGATGAAGATTTTTAGCATGTCCCTCACTGGTCGAGCATGACAAATATTAAATTTGCAGAAAAACTCATTGTTGAAAACTTGTGAGTCTAGTATGTTGATAAATACAACGTTATTCGAATGCAATTCCCCCCAAGAATGAAACTTACCCCAATAAGGAGAAGCCATTAGGTGACTAAACAATACCTCACACACCGCTGCCTGATTGCTCCACCCGAAATGAACGATGAATTCTTTGCCAATACGGTGATTTATTTGGCGCGACATGATGAAGATGGCGCTCAAGGCATCATTATTAATCGTCCTTCGGGCTTGCAGATCAAAGAACTATTGAATGATTTGGAAATTGAGGCAGATAATGTGCATCCTCATGAAGTGTTGCAAGGTGGTCCTTTGCGCCCAGAGGCAGGTTTTGTTCTTCATACCGGTCAACCGACATGGCATTCGTCTATTGCTGTAGGTGAAAATGTCTGCATTACCACGTCTAAAGATATTTTAGATGCGATTGCACACAATGAAGGTGTTGGTCGTTATCAGGTGGCTCTAGGATATGCCAGTTGGGGTAAAAGCCAATTAGAAGAAGAAATTGCTCGGGGTGATTGGCTCATTTGTGACTCAGACATGGATTTAATATTTAACTTACCTTATGACGACCGCTGGGATGCTGCCTATAAAAAAATGGGCGTAGACCGCATGTGGTTATCATCTGAGATTGGACATGCCTGATTTACCACAATATCAAATGATTATGGCCTTTGACTTTGGCACACAAAAAACAGGAATGGCTGTGGGACAAGCCCTGATTGAAAGTGCAAATCCCCTGCCACTCTTTCCCATGAAAGATGGCATTCCCAATTGGGATAATCTACTCAAGATTGTGAAACAGTATCAGCCGGATTTGTTCATCGTGGGTCTACCGCTCAATATGGATGATAGCGAATCTGAACTCTCCACACGTGCGCGTAAATTTGCACGACGCCTTCGCCACCAAACCAATATTGAAACCTTGATGGTCGATGAACGCTTAACGACACGTGAAGCGCGTGATGAATTAGATCATTATCAAGCCCAAGGCCGTGCGAAGAATCTTTCTGCCGACAGCCTTGCTGCAGCATTGTTTATTGAAAGTTGGTATCGAAATCCAGTTGGACTGAAACCTTAAGCGCTTTCAACAAACAGGCAAATAAAAAAGCATCCAAAAGAGGATGCTTTTTTATGCGCAAGATTGATCACTCAATGCTGCGCAAATGAAATGATTGGGGATAACTTAGTTTTTATCCACAATATGAATCGTGGTGGTTCGACCCGCGACAAAAGCCAACTGATCATGCGGTACTTCATCCAGTACAATTTTCACTGGTACACGCTGTGCCAAACGGACCCAACTAAAGGTTGGATTGACATTGGCCAGTAAGCCATCAGTCGAGGTACGTTCACGGTCTTCAATCCCTGTTGCAACGCCTTGTACATGACCTTTATAAACTTCAGAACTTCCCATCAGTTGGATTGTTGCCGGTGCGCCAACATAGATTTTATCCAGTTTGGTTTCTTCAAAATATCCCACAACATACAATTGTTGACGGTCAATTAAGGCCGCTACGGCTTGGCCTACTTTGACGTAATTCCCTGCTTTGAGTTCAAAGTTAGACAATGTTCCATCAGTCGGTGCAACCACTTCCGAACGTTTTAAATTCAATTCTGCCAAATGTAAACTGCTATTGGCCGCTTCAATTAGGGCTTTTTGCTGCACCACACTGGCTTTGGCTTGTTCAATCGCTGCCTGAGTTTGCTCATGCTCTGCATGTGATTGATCACGTACTGCAAACATTTGATCTTGTTCTTGTTTTGAAATCGCACCGTCCATCAAACTTGCATAACGATTTGCATTTTTATCTGCAAGATTAATATTGGCTTGCGACTTCACTAAATTCGCTTTGGCTTCAGCAAGCTGTGCTTCAGCCCCTGCGAGTCCTGCTTTGGCTTTCGCCAAGTCAGATTTGGCTTGCTCAACATCCAACGCTTGACGTGCCACATCTATACGAAATAACACTTGGCCTTTTTTCACTTGTTGGTTGTCTTGAACTAAAACGTCTGTGATTAAACCTGAAACATCCGATGACACTTGAATCACGTCACCACGTACCCGTCCATCACGCGTCCATGGTTCCGAATTGTAATAGTCCCAAATATGTTTCAGCGCAAGTAATGCGCCGCATAGCACGATTATCAACAATACAGGCCGAACATATTTTCGGACATTAAAATTGGTCATACGATTACCTCAATCATTTCATTTTTTTAGGGGCTTAGAACTGGCAGAAAATAAAGATTTCATGCACCAGCCAAAGCAACATCACAAATACACCCAAATAAAAAATATTGGGCATCGGCACCCAATCTTGCGCCATCCATCGGTCAAGCAAACGCATGATGATCCGCAATAACAGATAGGCCAATACCGCTTGAATCAATAGAATGGGCACATAGACGCCATACACATTTAGCTCACCCATGTTGTGCCTCGACCTGTAAATGATTTGGAGTCTGCTGTGTTAGGACATGACACAAACTGCTTTGAATATTGTTCAGTGAATACTGAATTCGATGCATAACATCGTCGTTTTCCACACCCTGAACGGCCTGATTCAATCGTTGAACTCGCTCTACAATTTGCTGTTTCAAGCTCATAAAGACATTCTTTTGCCCTTGTTCCATGGCCCGAAAATAGTCATCTAAATCTTGTTGTAACTCTTCGAGTTTACCGACCAGTGCATCATTCGGATCGAGTTTATTCATCAGTTCTTGTAAGCGGGTCAAATCAATCACCGCACTGGCTTCCACCAAAGCCCACTCGATCTGTTGTTTCAAATTTCCTGATTGCACCATTTTGCTGTTTAGGATGCCGATTCGGTCCAACATACTGCGTAAATGCACCCGAAACGGTAAGCCGTACGGCAGATATAAAGCCTGACGCAGTGCCTTATAATGCTGAGAAAGGATGCGTTGGGCCGTCATATCTGGTGACATTGCACGCACTAAATGAATAATAAACACCGAAATAATGGGTCCCAAAACCGTCCCAATCGATGCATCAAAGAAAAACACCTGATCAAGGCTAAAGCGGTTTTGAATATTCAGTCCCATAATCGCCCCCATCAGTAATGGCAAGCTAATTCCAATCAAAGGTGGATGTAAAAACAACATCAGACAGAACATCACAAACGGTGCTAACACCACGATCAACTGCCAAAAGGCGGTCACATGCGGGAAAATGCCATAGGCGTAGATAAATACCACGACCGCTGCATACATATTCGCGCGAATAAACATTTTCAATGCAGGAACAGGATTATCCATTGCCGTTAAAATACAGGCACTGATCGCAGCCATTTCAGCCATCATAAATCCAGCTTTCCAACCACTAACGATCCAAAAACCCGTGGAAATTAAAATAATCAGACACGCAGACACCCCGCCACGAATGGCAACCCCCGCATCTCGGTGCAAAGTCGGATAATGACTATTGCCCAAGGCAGTCAGTGTAGCTGGTAAAGTGGAGTCGCCTTGTTGTACCCGCTGCCAAAGCAGACGAATCGCACGAATATTCTGAATAAAATGGCGAATATCCATTTTTAGACTGCCCAAAATCACCTGTTGTGATGGCAATGCCTGTGCCTGAATCTGTTGAAAATCTTGCTCAAACTGTTCAGGCAATTGATTAAGTTCACTTTCCTCAATCTGATGTTGATCTAATAAAAACGCGGCAATATGTTCATGAGCTTGCTTGAGTGCCGTCCGATAATGTGTGTCCAGACCGTCTAATTGTTTCATCCGCTCAGACATGGCCACCAAGTTACTGACCAACAAACTCAACTGATGCAAGATTTCCTGCAACGGACGTGTCATGCCTTTTAAGGTTGATTTTTCATAAGACAAATGCACCGCCATGACATGTATATCCGCGATATCTCGTGCAATATTGCCGAGATTTTTTGAATAATTTTCTAGTTCGGCAGGCTCTAATAAAATCTGATCAAATATTTCTTTGGTATCGGCAAAGGTTTTGCTCACGCGTGTTTCAACCGCAGGACCAATATGCATTGGAAATAACGTCGTGGTCACGATGGCACTACAGACCACACCCACCGTAATTTCCAGAAAACGCCCCAAGGCCATATCGAAGATCGAAGCGGTATCAATAAAATACACCACGTTAAAACAGATAATGACCGTGGTATAACCCGCCAACATGGAAACATAACTACGAGGCGTACGGTCTAGCAGTGACAAATACAGGCAAAACCCAACCCAAACCGCCAAAAACACCGTAAACAGTACTGGCATATGGATGAGATGTGGCAGTGCCACCAGTGACACAGCCGCCCCTAAGAACGTCCCTAATACACGATATAAACTTTTTGAAGACGTCATGCCTGAATATGGATTCGCGATTACGAAAACGGTGCCAATCGCCCAAATCGGATAAGCCAAATTCAGTACAAAGGCCACATACAATGCCAACATGCCCGCGATGAACGTTTTGGTCGCAAAAATCCAGTCCATTTTATTGGGTCGAAAAGCGAGTATTTGTTTCGTCAGCAGCATGATTGATCTCATCGGTTTGCTTCTTTTTAGTGAAAACGGCCTCGTATCGAATGCTTAAACATTCGACAGCACAACCTGTATCACGGCACAGGAATGACTAGAAATTTCAATAAGTAAAGAAGCGATTCAAATCGTGTTTCAAACCATTTGAATACAAAAAGTAGTGTGCAACATTGCCTGCGCATCGAAAGAATGGGCAATATTTATTCAATATAGGATATTTTCACGACAATTTTGATAAAAAAACAAATTAAAGTCAATATTAATATCTTATTTTGATAATTTACCTATATTTTAAATGCGTATTTCAATTTTTTATTATGCTTTTATCAGAATAACCCAAGAAACCCTGTGATATTTCAGATTTGTTTCATTTTCAATGTAGAAAAGCGCAACATCAGGCCGAGCAATTTGTTATAAAGTAACTTAACGATTCATTTTTATTGTGACCAAGCAGGTTCTTATGGCGCTTTCCAGTTTTGGTAAAATTCTCACCGTACTCGACTTATTTTCAGTTGCTCGTCCCATCATCAATGTCGACATTATTAGTGAAGAATTAGGCTTATCTAAACCAACGAGCTATCGCTATTTAAAAGAACTGGTTTCTGCTGAATTATTGCAGCGCCTCAGTGGGACTTCTGGCGATTACACACTGGGTTCAAAAATTGCTGTGCTTGATTTTATTTCTCGCACCACCGATCCATTGGTGCAAATTAGCATTCCCTTCATGAAAGAAATTGTGGAACGCACAGAGTCTTGTTGCTTATTGACGCATCTGAATATCGACTCTTGCATTGATGTACATCATGAACTTTATAAAGACTATGCAGCCTTGGCATATGGTCGAGGTAGCCCACGTCCAATGTACAAAGGCTCATCGTCTAAAGTGATTTTGTCGCAGTTACCTAAGCAACGGATTTTAGATTATTACCACCGTTTTGCGGACGAGTTATCTCAAGTTGGTTTTGCGCATAATGAAGAAGAATTTATGCTGCAAATGAAAAAGATTAAAAAGCAGGGTTATTATTTTTCCAATGGTGAAGTTGACCCGAATATGTCGAGCTTATCGATTCCGATTAAATTTTCCAGTAAAGAATCCCCGCTTGCTTTGACCCTATTGGCGTCTAAAAATCGTTTTGAATTTATGAATTTTCAAAAAGTCGTAGAAATGATGCAAGACTGTACAGCGCGTATTGAGAAAAAATACAGCAGTATGATGGAAGAATCGGACGCCATTTAAATCTGATCAGATTGCGCACAACTGATGCGATGTTGTAAAGATAATATTTAATTAATCTGATAAATTAATATTATTAATTGAATTTATTAATTATAAATATTAGATAAATTATCATAATATGATTATTGTTCTTTAGCAGTCATCTCAACCATGTGTTCCATGATTTCAGTTGATTGTCGCTATACTCTTCCTCAGAGAAAGAAAAAAGCTCATCTAGATATGGGCTTTTTTTACGGCTGTTGATCATAGAAATAACGAAAGGTTAAATTCACCCTCGGCTCGGTCACTTTCATCGACTTCATTAGGGCATGTTTCCAATACCGTTGGGTTTGCCCACGCATCACAATCAACTGTCCACTTTGCAGTAAAAGCTGTACTTTCTCTTGAGTGCTTTTATGTTTAAAGCAAAACTTTCGGCTTGCACCAAAACTCAAAGATGCGATCACCACCTGCTGTGTGGGTGAAAGCAAAGATGGCTCATCATCACTATGCCACCCCACCGCTTGCGTACCATTTTCGTATAAATTGGCCAAACAGGAATTAAACGTCTGACCCACCCGTTGCTCAATATGTTGCTTTAAGCGCAGTAAAGCTGGATTCCAGATCAATGCCTGCTTTTGCATGCCTGAATAGTGATACTCATAATGAGCATCTCCATACCAAACCACTTTTCGTTCCGTTTGAAAATACTGTCCATGCAAAATGACTTCATCATGCTGCCAAGCCAACTGCGTGAGGAAATAGCGTAAATATTTTTCACTGTCTTCAGCATTGAAGATCAATCCATAATCTTCAACTTCACCATCATAGGGCAACAGATTTGCATGCGGTTCAGGCGTAAATAATTCAAAATTCATCGGTTCAACTCAACACTGTTTGGCACAGCAGCGTGATGCTGATGTCGTGAGCACATTTAAAAAATATCTTAGCCGAAAAACTCTCGTCACAAATCAAAACATTGTCATTACTTGTCGCATAGAATTTTCAGTCTTAGACTAAAGCTCATATTCACAATAAAAATAATTGCTTATGAACCTGTGGCAGCTTTTCCAAAAATTACGTCCATTCGTACAGCCATACCGCTGGCTGGTGGTCGTGACGCTGATCTTGACCTTAATTGGCTCACTCACGGCACAGGTGAATGCCCTGACACTCAAATATGCCGTAGACAGCATCAATCAGCTTTTACAGCAAGGCCTCGGTCTAGCCAATGGTTGGCATATATTAATCACCATCACCGTAGTTTTACTGGGAAAAGAAGTCATCAATGCCATCGTGCAATTTGGACAAAAATCGTTTGGTGAAAAATTACGTATTTTAATTTCTCAGGATTTGTCCCAAGGCATTATTGAAAAATTTATCACCTATCGATTGGCATTCTTCGATCAACAAGACAACCAAGCAGGCAAACTCCAAACTCGAATTGATCGGGGGGTTAGCTCGCTCACACGACTGGTTCAAATCTTTTTTATTGATATTTTACCGCTATTTACCAGTGCTATTATTGCACTGGGCTTAATGTATTATGCCAATGTTTGGGTTGGCGTGGTGGCCACAATTATTGTGCCGATTTATTTTTGGCTAACTTTCAAACAATCACAAAAACTGGCAGGCAAACGCCGTGCCCTACGCGATAATTTTGAAAAGAAAAATCAGGGTATTCTGAGTATTATCAATTCGATAACGGTAATTAAATCTTTTAACAAAGAAGCCGTCGAATCGAAAAAGCAATTAAATCTGCAAAAGTCACTGACTGAAAACCAAATGCAGACACGGCAAACCAGTTATATCTTTGACGGACTCAAAACCTTTATTGAACAAGTCGGTGTAGTGCTGATCATCATTCTGACGGCCTATTTTGTTTTGGATGGGCAAATGAGTATCGGGATGATTATGTATCACGTGTTGTTATTTAATAACGTCTCTGCCCCGATTCGCTCGCTGCATCGTATCTATGATGAAATTAACTCTGCGATGATTTATTCAGAAAGCTTCTTTAACATCTTAGAAGCGGATCATGAAATTGAAACCAGTGGCACTGCCCAGCCTCCGATTCAAGGTCAATTTGAATTGAGCAATGTCGACTTTAGTTATCCCAATGGTTTTCAGGCATTACACCGTATCAATATGACCATCCAACCAAATAAAATTACCGCCTTGGTTGGTTTATCTGGCGCTGGTAAATCGACATTAATTAGCTTACTGGATAAGTTTTATCATCCTCAAGCGGGCAATATCAAACTCGATGGCATCGATTTAGAACAGATTGATACACAGTATTTACGTGAAAATATTGGTTTGGTATTGCAAAAAAATCATATTTTTCCAGGTTCAATTTTTGAAAATATTCGCTATGGCAAAAGTACAGCTACAGAGCAAGAAGTCTTCGATGCAGCACGGAAAGCCTCGATCCATGATCAGATTTTAAAACTGCCACATGCCTATGAAGCAGATGCCTTACTGCTTTCAGGTGGACAGCAACAGCGCATTGCCTTGGCACGTATGTTCCTGAAAAATCCGCCGATTATTTTCTTGGATGAACCGACTGCAAGTTTAGATGCTATCGCGGCTGAACAAATTAAAAATAGTCTGGATCAAATTAAGCAAGGGCGTACAGTTATCATGATTTCGCATAGTTTGTCGCAAATTATCGATGCCGATTACACCTACGTCATGAAAGATGGACAAATCGTAGAACACGGGGAGCATCATGATTTGTACCATCAAGAAGGTGCCTATAAGCAAATCTTCGATGCGATGGCGAAAAGTTTAAATATTGACAAAATTGCCCGTACTTTTGAAGAAGACGAAGAAACACATAGTTAATTTAGACCGAAAAAAGCCCATCGTTTGATGGGCTTCGTTCATCTTGATGCTAATCCATTAACGCTGAACTTTTTGCTCAATTTCTTCAACACTGGTGTGACGGACATCTAGACCTTTCACCATATAAATCACTTGTTCAGAAATATTTCGAGCATGGTCACCAATACGTTCAAGTGAACGTAGCACCCAAAGTACATTCATCACCCGAGTAATGTGGCGTGGATCTTCTATCATATACGTCATGAGGGTACGGGTTGCCGATTGGTACTCGCGGTCAATATCAGCATCGGCCAAAAGGACACGTAAAGCCTGATCTACATCCAAACGTGCAAAGGCATCGAGCGCATCATGAATCATCACGCGAACTTGGTTGCCAATATGCCGTGTTTCCATATAGCCACGCGGTGAACCACCTTCTTCACACAAACTTTGTGCAATACGGGCAATTTTTGCCGCTTCATCACCAATCCGTTCTAAATCGGTGTTGGCTTTCGACATCGCAATCACCATGCGTAGATCAATCGCAGCAGGATGACGACGCGCCAAAATCAGGGTAAGCGCTTCATCAATTTCAGTTTCCATACGGTTCACCGTATTGTCTTGAAATTGAACATCGATCGCCATCGTTGCATCCGTATCCAATAAGGCATGAATGGCATTTGCAACCTGCTGCTCCACCAAACCACCCATGGTCATAAATTTGGTATGCACATCCTGCAATTCTTCATTGAATTGCGAAGAAATATGATGGTTTAAAACAGGATTATTAGGCAAAGCGAGTCTCCACTACAACGTGAATCGGCAGATTTTAGTGCCATATTAAAGCATATTGATTGTGAAACTTTTATGACCATGGATTATTTCTTTAGTAGGATCGATGGCTGATTTTTCTGATCGACCAACCATGCATTCATTTCCACTAAATCAGCTTCCGTTAATTTCCCAACGGAGGCTTTGAGTTGTAATACATGTATTAAATAATCGTACTTGGAATTTAAATAATCTTGACGGGCTGAAAAGGCATTACGCTGTGCCAGTAGCACATCAACCATAGTTTTCAGACCTTCTTGGTACTGAGCTTGTGACGCCAAAGACACTTGCGCGGAAGAATCCATCGCGGCTTTACGTGCCTGTAATTTACTTTGATCCGTTTCGACTTGCATATAAGATTTTTTTACATCGGTTTGTGCTTTTCGAATCGCTGCATCCACCTGTGCTTGGCTTTTTTCAACATTGATCGCCGCTTGCTTAATGGATTTCTGTGTCCGTCCACCATTAAACACATTCCAGTTCATTTCAATCCCCACCTGATCAAATTGACCATCTTGCGACATGATGGATTGTGGACTTTGCTTGTTATAACCATAGGTCCCTACAGCTTCAATCTGAGGATATAAGGCAGCTTTTTCGACGCGTTTGCCATCTTCCGCATAACGTTGTTGCATACGCGCTTGTAAAATGCCTAGGTTCTGCTCCTGAGCCAGTTCTTCCCAGGCTTGTACATTGTTTGGAATCGGTTTTTCAAACTGAAAATCTTCACGTAACACCGCCAAATTTTCTCGATATGGCCCAATCAACTGTTGTAATTGTTCCTGCGCCAAAACCAATTGAACATTAGTCGCCATGCGGTTGGCCCGAGCATTTTGATATTGTGCATTGGCTTCACTGACATCACTTTTTGCCACCAAACCTTCTTTTAATTTAGCATTCATCATGCGCAGCTGTTCCGATAGCGCCTGTTCTTCTTGTAAGTTGGCAACCGTCAATGCTTGCTGACGTAGGACATTAAAATAAGCTTCAGAGACATTTAAAATATGATCTTGTTTTTGAATCCGCAGATTGATTTCACTTAAATTAATCGAGGTCTTGACTTGCTTCAGCCCTTCCCATGCATCCCAACGAAAAATGGGCTGACGAGCAGTGAGCGCAATTTGTCTTGTTGTGGTGCTGTCTGGCATGATCAGCCCGGCTTGAGCGCCGCTTTGGTTGGAATTTTGATTTTTTCGGGTCACATTTCCGGAGATTGTTACCGTTGGAAGTAAGTTCCCATTGGCAATCCCCAAATTCAATTTATCCGCTTCATATTGTAGTTTATTGGCTTGCCAATTGGGGTCTTCTTGTTTTGCACGTTCATAAGCTTGCACAAGGTCTAGCGCACACGCCCATTGACTCGTGAAAAGCAAACAAAGACCCACCACAACTTTTTTGTTCATTTTTTTTGTAAATCCCTAATATTCAAATACCCGAGATTGAATATTCAAGCCTAAAACTAAGCAGATACTAATCATATCCTTGCAAATTTCCGTATGATTTTTATTAATTTTTTATATCAAATGCGACAAAACCGGATAATTTCAGTCGTTTTCGGACACTACTCACAACGCTATAACAAAGAACTGTACAATAGTACACATATTGCACGTGTTTCATCTATAAAATAGTCGACATTCCATCGGACAATACCACTTCTATAGCGCATCGAGTTCCTGTGTCAAAATTTTTTCAGCTGCCTGCAAAGTTTAGTGTAATGTTTTTATGTTTCAGTATGTTGAATGGATGCCAACAACAGCCTGAACCACAACCTGCACCAGAGTTTCCCAACAATAAGACTGTTCAAAAAGAAGCAGTCGATTTGTCTTTGCTGTGCCAAAAACTTGAAAAAAACATGCTGGAAATAGACGATCAACGCACAACTTTCGCTTTAGAACAAATCAACCAAGATCTCAAAGTCTGCTTACCGCTGTTAAAAGCGGACGAACAAAAAAAATTACTACGCTTGTCCAATCAAATGTATCGTAACTTTTTACATGTTGAACGTACGGCTCAACAGCAAATGGCGTTCGAACAATTTGCCTTTGATATGGCTCAGCATCCCACAATTCAACAAAATCATTATGAGCAGCTCACCGCCCGAGATCAGTATTTACTGAAACATAAAGGCCAAGCCTATGTAGAATTGTTCGATGCAGGTGAAGGACAATTACGCTATCGCCGAAGTCCTGAATATTTAGCCAAAATTTTTGCGCCTTATATGGAAGAACCTGAGCAGGTCTTTATTGAAAAACTGGCTGAACAAAATGCACAACCTGCCTTGCTGCAACAAAGTTTAGCCATTGAGCCGCAAGAGATTGCAACACGTGCTATTTTTTGGGAAGACTATCTGAAACAATATCCAGATAGCCCCTACAAAAAAGATGCACAACAATTGCTATATCAATATAGCCAGTTGTTATTTATTGGTTCGGCACATAGTCCCGTTTCTAATGATTTTTCAGACCGCCTCAGTATTCAAGCCAGTTCTTTAGAAGAAATTGAACGCTTGGCTCAATTAAAAAACTCCAAATTGGCAGATCAGGCGCGTTTATTTTTAAAATTATTAGATCAAAATGCTGCTGCATCTAATCAGCGATCAGAAGCGCAGCTGTTGAATTTAATTGGTGTCCGCAATCCTGATCCGCATTATAAGAAAGACTGTTTTAGTGACGCCATCTGTGTAAATCAGTCCTCTACTTAGCCAATGCAAGTTCAATTGCATATGTGCCTAGCCAAAATTCTGCACTGCAAAATCGATGAAAAATAACACTGTTTTAAAACAGCCTTCATGCTAATATCCGCACAAAGCTTGACGGAGCGCAGGTAATTTCCTGCTGAGATCATCTAAATTTAGTTCGCTAAATTTAAGGATGAGTACCGTTGAACCTGATCAGGTTAATACCTGCGTAGGAATCAAGCCATCTAAAAACTTAAGCCCTTCTTATCTCTTGGTTTTACGCCTTTATTTTCAGGTGAATCCATCAGATAAACTGCCACGTTTTTGGTCGTGCTTGATTCGTTGATGTCATTCATAAGGATCATTGCAATGAACCAATTAACGAATCTCACCGCTTCAGATCGCGCTGCTCAACATGAACAAGATGCTAAAGATCTCACTCGAATTCTCCCAGCGTCAAAGAAAGTCTATATCCAAGGCTCACGTCCAGATATTCGCGTACCAATGCGTGAGATCAGTCTTACAGATACGCCTACAGGTCTGGGTGGAGAAAAAAATCTACCGATTATGGTCTATGACACCTCTGGTGCTTATACCGACCCCAATATTCAAATTGACCTGAATCAAGGCCTGCCCAATGTCCGTGAATCTTGGATTGAGTCACGTAATGATACGGAAATACTCGATACCTTGACTTCAAAATTTGGACAAGAGCGTCTTCGAGACATCCGCACTGCAGAGATTCGTTTTGCGCATATTTCAAAACCCCGTCGCGCTCGTCGTGGACACAATGTGTCTCAAATGCACTATGCCAAACAAGGCATCATCACCCCTGAAATGGAATACATTGCGATTCGTGAAAATCAGCGCCAGCGTGAAGGTGTTGATATGCGCCAACATGCCGGTCAAAATTTTGGCGCACGCAATTTAACTGAAATCACCCCAGAATTTGTACGTCAAGAAGTGGCTGAAGGTCGTGCCATTATCCCTGCCAACATTAACCACCCTGAATGTGAACCGATGATTATTGGTCGTAACTTCTTGGTGAAAATCAATGCCAACATTGGTAACTCAGCACTTGGTTCAAGCATCGATGAAGAAGTGGCAAAAATGACTTGGGCAACTCGTTGGGGCGCTGACACCATCATGGATTTATCGACAGGTAAAAATATCCATGAAACCCGCGAATGGATTATTCGCAACTCCCCTGTACCGATTGGCACCGTGCCGATTTACCAAGCTTTAGAAAAAGTTGATGGTGTCGCAGAGGACTTAACCTGGGAAATTTTCAAAGACACACTGATTGAACAAGCCGAGCAAGGTGTCGATTATTTTACGATTCACGCAGGCGTACTGCTTCGTTATGTTCCACTCACCGCCAACCGTTTAACAGGGATTGTGTCACGTGGCGGATCCATCATGGCGCAGTGGTGCTTAGCGCATCATGAAGAAAACTTCCTGTATACGCATTTTGATGAAATCTGCGAAATCATGAAAGCCTATGATGTGTCATTCAGTTTAGGTGATGGTTTACGTCCGGGGTGTATTCAAGATGCCAACGATGAAGCCCAATTTAGTGAATTACGCACCTTAGGTGAATTGACTCACCGTGCATGGGAACATGATGTACAAGTCATGATTGAAGGCCCAGGCCATGTACCAATGCACATGATCAAAGAAAATATGGATCTACAACTCGAGGTTTGCAAAGAAGCGCCTTTCTATACGCTTGGACCACTCACCACCGATATTGCCCCGGGCTATGACCACATTACCTCTGCGATTGGTGCGGCAATGATTGGTTGGTATGGCACCGCGATGCTGTGTTATGTGACCCCGAAAGAGCATCTTGGTCTACCAGATAAAAAAGACGTCAAAGATGGCATTATCACCTACAAAATTGCAGCCCATGCCGCAGACCTTGCCAAAGGTCATCCCGGTGCGCAGGCTCGTGATAATGCATTATCCAAAGCACGCTTTGAATTCCGCTGGGAAGACCAATTTAATCTGAGCTTAGACCCTGATACAGCGCGTAGCATGCATGATGAAACTATGCCGAAAGAAGCACATAAATCAGCCCATTTTTGTTCGATGTGTGGACCTAAATTTTGCTCGATGAAAATCACACAAAATGTGAGAGATTATGCAAAAAATCAGCAAGATATGCAGCTTTCTTCAGAATCTAATCCTGAAATTGAAACAGGTTTACAAAGCATGAAAGCGGCCTATCATGAACATGGTCAAAAGTTGTACCACAAAGTGTAAATCTTAAAAAAAATCTTTTGTATTCAACAAAATCTCGGTTAGGATGAAATGGAAGATTTCATCCTAATTAGCGCTTATGAATATTATTAAACAGGCCACATATAACAAAAAAGATTACAGCATTGAAGGGCGTGAACATCTTTATAAAGGCTTTATTCAAGTTGAAAAAGTTCAGCTTCGACACCGCTTATTCCATCAAGACAGCATGATTCCAACCATTCAGCGTGAATTGATTCATCGTCCTGAAGCAGCAGGTGTGCTGATCTATAGTCATCAACAACAAAAATTTGCATTAATTGAACAATTCCGCATTGGGGCGATTGATGATGAAACTTCGCCATGGCAACTAGAGATCATTGCCGGCGTGCTCGATGGTGATGAATCTGCTGAAAGCTGTATCCGCCGTGAAAGTTTGGAAGAATCAGGCTGTGAATTAGATGCACTACAGCATTTATTTAGTTTTTATCCCTCTGCAGGTGCCTGTGCTGAATTATTCCACCTTTATAGTGCTGAAGCTGAACTTCCTGAACATGGCGGAGTCTTTGGCATGCCTGATGAAGGAGAAAATATTCAATTGCATATCTTAAACTATGCTGATATTCCTGAATTATTAACCAATGGTCGGCTAAAAAACGCACCTGTCATTATGGCCTTGCAATGGTTACAACAACAAATACATACTACAAGGAATGTCTAAGGGGAAGGACATGACTTTAAGGGATACACCACAATACGACTGGACACTGATCCAGATCTCGGACACACATTTAATGGATCAGGAAGATCTTGAATTTGTCCGCATGAATCCAGAGCAGAGTTTTCACGATGTGATTCAACAAATTCAGTTGAACCATCATCACATCGATACGCTTGTCCATACTGGCGATCTTGCACAAGTGCCGGTAGAGCGTACCTATGCGCGTTATCTCGAATATATGCAACAGCAGCCGTTTCCGTTTTATCAGATTCCGGGGAACCATGACGAAGCGTCTTGCTTCCCATTTCATCAACAGGAAGATCGTGCTCACTGCATCGCATTAGGCAATTGGTGTCTGATTTTACTGAACAGTGCGGTTAAAGGAAAAGTCGATGGTTGGGTATCACAACAGCAGTTGGAACAATTAGATCAGTTGCTCACAGCACACCCACAGCAACATATCATTGTGGCATGCCACCACCACCCTTTTGCCATGCAATCGCATTGGATAGATCAGCATAAACTAAAGAACGCTGAACATCTCATAGATGTGCTTTCACACCATGACAATGTCAAAATTGTACTATGCGGACACGTACATCAAGACTCGTCTAATCAATGGCGCAATATTCAGTTTTTATCGACGCCTTCGACCAGTGTTCAGTTCAAACCGCATAGTGAAAATTTTGCCTTAGATGAGGCTTTACCAGGGTATCGTGCACTCTATCTGAATGATAATGGTGAATTTAAAACTGAAGTTGTTCGGGTCAAATTGAAACAACCTCAAATTAATGTTGAAATTTCAGGTTATTAACTTTTCAATTTGATTTTTTTGCTTTACTTTATGGCTTCTAAAGGAAAAGTGATAGTTAGAATCCAAACATCAAAGACTATCAATAAGCAGAAAAAGTCTATATGATGACGACCCCCACAGAAGGAAACTCTGTGTTGGGTGGATAAAAAACTTGCATATCACCATATTTTTTGCGTATAGATATATGCATATGATGAGGAATGCCCTACATGGCGAATGACAACCAAAATCAAGTCTTAGACGAACAAACTGATGTAGTAGACGAAAAGTCTACCAAACGCGTGCGCAAATCAAAGCCAAAGGCGACTGAAGGTGGTTCTACTGCAAGCTTATTTGGTATTGAACCTTATCAGCCTAAAAAGAATGAAGAATACATGTCTGAAGGGCAACTTGAGCATTTCCGTCACATCTTATTGGCTTGGAAAGCTGAGTTAATGTCTGAAGTAGACCGTACTTTGAATACCATGCAAGATGAAAATACTGCGCTTCCAGATGTGAACGACCGTGCAACGCAAGAAGAGGAATTTGCGATTGAACTTCGTACACGTGACCGTGAACGTAAACTGATCCGTAAAATTGAACAATCAATTGAAGCGATCAAAAATGATGACTACGGTTTCTGTGAAACGTGTGGTATCGAAATTGGCTTACGTCGCCTAGAAGCACGTCCAACAGCAACTTTATGTATCGACTGCAAAACACTTGCAGAGATCAAAGAGAAGCAAAATAACGGTTAATTCTGTGTTGAGTAATTCCTCTCTAGCCCTCCCTTTAGATAAGGAAGGGAAAGCTGCAGAGCATTACGTGGGTCGGTTTGCGCCATCGCCAACCGGCCCTTTGCATTTTGGCTCTTTAATTACAGCAGTCGCAAGCTACTGCGATGCCCGTGCCCATCAGGGGCAATGGTTGGTTCGTATCGAAGATACCGACATTCCACGCATATTTCCCGGTAGCGAAGAACATATCTTACGTTGTATTGATGCATTTCAATTCGAACCAGATGCCGAGATCATTTTCCAAAAAGACCGCCTAGAAATCTATGAGGAAGTCATTGCGCATTTGCATGCCCAAGACTTGATCTATGCTTGTCAATGCACCCGAAAAATGCTTGGTTCGAATCATATCTATCAAGGCACATGTCGCAATCTGGGCCTTCCCCTTCAGGATCAGGCTATTCGAATCAAAGTCGATGCACAGAACATTTGTTTTACCGACCGCTTACAAGGGATGCATTGCTCGAATCTGCAACAAGATTTGGGCGACTTCGTCTTAAAACGCCGTGATGGCATTATCAATTATCAACTTGCTGTCGTGGTGGATGACTACCTACAAGGGATGACCCATGTCGTACGTGGAGCTGATCTTTTGGACAATACCGAACGTCAAATTTGGCTCGGACAGGTTTTGGGTTATCCGCGCCTTGAATACATGCACTTGCCATTAGCAATGAATAATCAGGGACAAAAGCTGTCAAAACAGAATATGGCTCAAGCTCTTGATTTAAACCAAGCAGCACCTTTATTGCAACAAGCATTGCAGGCCCTACATCAACCGCCAGTCGACTTAGACACGCCGCGCATTATGCTGCAACAGGCGATTGCGCAGTGGGATATTCAACATATTCCCCATGGCACAGCATTGCCTCAAATCTATCAATAAACCCAAATATGGATCTAAGCCAATCACTCGATTTTCAATTGAATTATGCTTTAATAAAGTGATCAATTGACCATTGGAGAGCCTAATGTTTTTTATTTTTGGATTTGGTCCGAAAACCAAAGTCATTGAAAAGAGCCAATTTACTTGCCCTGTCTGCCGCAGCAGAACTCAGTATGAGTTAAAACAGCAACGTAATTATTTTTCTTTATTTTTTATTCCATTGATTCCACTATCTAAAGCCAAGGCGAGCTTGGTCAAATGTCTCCATTGTGGAACGGAGATGCCGGCGAGTGTACTGCACCATGCATCTCCCGATCCGCAACGAGATACCAATTTAAAAGCTTGATTCTTCTTTACTTGGGTTCACTTCTTTGGTCGTCGCATCGATCTTTAAGATCAGACTCACCATAACCGCACAGATAATCAAAGAAGACCCCCCATAACTAATAAACGGTAAGGTCAAACCCTTGGTTGGAAGCATGCCCATGTTCATGCCGGCATTCACCAAAATTTGCAGCAAGAAGATAATACTAATGCCATAAGCCAAGTAGCCTGCACGTAAGTATTGATGACGTAAAGCACGATGACCAATGCGAATACAGCAGATCAACATCACAAATGACAGCGTCAATACGGTCAAAATCCCAAAGAAGCCAAATTCTTCGCCCAAAACCGCCAACATGAAGTCGGTATGGGCCTCAGGTAAATACGACATTTTTTGAATACTATGACCCAAGCCGACACCAAACCATTCACCGCGACCAAAAGCCATTAATGCATTCGACAACTGGTAGCCTGCGCCTAATGGATCATTCCATGGATTTGAGAAGGACATCAAACGTTCTAAACGGTAAGGTTCAAATAAAATCAAGAACACAAAGGCCATGATGATCGCACCAAAGGCAATTGCGAACTGAATCAACGGTGCTCCTGCGAGGAAGAATACCCCTAGCATGGTTAAGGCAATCACCACCGTCGCCCCTAAATCGGGCTCTGCCATGACCAAACCGACAGTTGCAGCCATAATCACTGCCAAACGCACCAAGCCCTTAATATTATTACGGACTTCTTCGGCACGCCGTACCACATAGTCCGCGGTAAATATCGCCATCATGACTTTGGCGACTTCCGAAGCCTGTAAGGTGAAACCAGCAATACGAATCCAACGTTTAGAACCATTGACCTCTGTCCCGACAGCCAATACAGCAGCCAGTAAGATAATCGTGATAATCCATAAAAAGAAGGTGTTATTAAACCAAACATTCAACGGCACTTTATAGGCGATATAGGCGGCGGCGGCGGCAGCGGCAATCGAAATACCGTGTCGTGAAATGTAATGAAAGGCATTTTCATGCATGCGTTCTGCATAAGGCATCGATGCAGATGCCACCATGATCGAACCAATACACAACAATGCCAAAACACAGAACACCAGAACATTGCGCACGTTGACCTCGGCAGGTAACCGAGGAAGCCAACGCTCTACAACTTCATTTATTCTATTTATGGTCGTCTGAGCCAACCCAGCCATACAACTTTCCTTATCGTTCTTTTAAACGAGTGCATTCACACAATCAACAAATTGGTGTCCACGCTCACTGTAGCCTTTAAACATATCAAAACTTGCGCACGCTGGAGACAATAAGACCACATCATTGGCTACCGCATTTTGTTGGCACAGCTCAACCGCTTGTTTCAAACTTTCAGCATGAATCAGCGTGGTTGTCCCTTCAATCGCTTTTTCAATAATTGGACGATCTTCACCAATCAATACCGCAACTTTGGCATATTTTGAAAGTGAATCACGCAGCGCAGTAAAGTCCTGCCCTTTGCCTTGACCACCTAAAATAATCGCCACTTTACCGCCTTTGGCTTCAATCGCAGCACCTAGGCCATCAATCGCAGCTAAAGTCGCACCAATATTGGTACCTTTAGAGTCGTTATAATAACGAACACCATGCACTTCTTTGACAAATTCACAGCGGTGCTCTAAACCTTTAAAGGTTTTCAAAGTTTCCAACATGCCTGCTAGTGGCAAACCAATCGCTTCACCCAAAGCTAAACATGCCAAGGCGTTTGCCACATTATGTGTCCCTTGAATATACATGTCTGCACTTTTCAGTAAACGCTCACGACCACGTGCCAACCAAATTGTGCCATCAGTATCGCGTAAAATACCGAACTGATTCATATCTGGTGCATTTAGGCCAAAGCTTTGCATTGGGGTGACATCTGGAACCAATGGACGTGTTAATGAGTCATCACGGTTATACACGACTTTTTTCACCGCTTGGAAAATACGATGCTTCGCAGTGTGATAGCCCATCATATCGCCATGACGGTCCAAATGGTCTTCACTCATGTTCAACACAACAGCCACTTCTGCGGCCAAGTTCGACGTGGTTTCTAATTGAAAACTTGAAAGCTCTAAAACATATAGCTCTGGATCATCTTTGGTGAGATCCAAAGCTGGACGACCCAAGTTGCCACCCACTGCCACTTTTTTGCCTGCATCTGCTGCCATAAGACCAAATAAAGTCGTTACGGTACTTTTCGCATTCGAACCTGTAATCGCGACAATTGGCTTATCCGTCGCACGACGTAAAATTTGAATTTCTGAAACCACAGGAATGTTGGCTGCAATGGCCGCCTGAATTTGCGGTAATTTTGGATCTAGCCCCGGGCTGATTATAATTTCTTCTGCTTGGAGTAATAAATCTTGATCCAACTGACCGAAACTGGTTTGTACATCACTTGGAATTTGATCATGACCCGGTGGAACTGCTCGTGAATCGGTGACTGCAACGCGGTAGCCATGGCTATGTAAGAAATTCACTGCGGAAACACCAGAAATCCCTAATCCGGCAACAACCTTCAATCCACCACGCTGTATTAACATTTTCGCCCCATTTTTTGGTCGGTTTTTAAATCTGACAAAATGTTAGCACTTTGCTGTTTTGAATGCTTTTTATGTTTTCACTTTCTCGCAGTTTTTTTGTGTCCGCTCGTAAAAAAACCGCCCATCTTGGGCGGTTTCTTCAAGCAATTGACGGTGAGTTTATTTCCATTTCACCGCTTGTACTTCAGCTTTTTTTGCAGATGGATTATCCGAAGCTGAACATCCACAACCGCCTGCACAGCCTGCGGCCATTTTGGGCTTTAACCATTTGGCTAAACTGTTCCAACCACGGTTTGCACAGTGCTCAGAAAAAGTTGTGAAGACTGAGTTCGATGTTTTTGGAAATACCTTCTTAAACACCACGACAGCACTCCAAATCACCAATACCGCAATAATTATTGATTCAAGCATGTCTCTCTCCTTTGTTCAGCTTTTGCCATTCAAGATTCACTATCCAAAATAGCGTGTTGCAATTTGATACGTGATGAATGCCATTAGATAAGCCAAACCAAATAAATAGATAGTCATGAAACTCACCGTTTTCAAGGAGCCAGTTTCACGTTTAACTGTCGCCAGTGTCGCCAAGCAATGTGGCGCATAAATAAACCATACCAATAATGATAGACCGGTTGCCAATGACCAACCCAATGACCCATCGCTACTAATTAAATTTGCCAGACCTTGAGACATGGCATCTTCATCTGTTGCAGACAAGGCATACACCGTACCCAATGCCGCTACAACAACTTCACGTGCCGCCATCGCTGGAATTAAGGCAATACAAATCTGCCAATTAAAACCTAATGGTGCAAAGATCGGTTGTAGCACATGCCCAAGCATACCTGCCAATGAATAATCAATATCCGGCAAAGTTGCGCCTTCTGGCGGTTGCGGGAAAGTACACAAGAACCATAACAAAATCGATAAAGCGAAAATGATGCCACCGACACGTTTCAAGAAAATCTTGGCACGGTCCAGTAAACCAATCCAAACACTCTTAATATCTGGGAAACGGTAGCTTGGAAGTTCCATCAATAAGGCATGCTGTGATTTATCTTTTTGGAAGAATTTCAGCACTGTTGCCACAATTAAGGCACTCACAATCCCTGCTGCATATAATGCAAATAACACCAAGCCTTGTAAGTTAAAGACGCCCCAGACCATTTGCTGTGGAATAAATGCCGAGATCAGCAAAGCATAAACTGGTAAACGTGCCGAACACGTCATCAACGGCGCAACTAAAATCGTTACCAGACGATCTCGGGGGTCTTGAATACTCCGAGTTGCCATAATGCCCGGTACAGCACAGGCAAAGCTCGACAGTAAAGGAATAAAAGCACGTCCACTCAAACCTGCTTTAAACATCAGCTTATCTAGTAAGAATGCTGCACGTGGTAAATAACCCGATTCTTCTAAAACCAAAATAAAGAAGAATAAAATTAAAATCTGCGGCAAGAACACCACTACACCGCCTGCACCCGCAATGATCCCATCAACCACCAAGCTGTTCAGGAGTGGATGTGAAATGTGTTCACCGACTAATTCACCGAACCAACCGAAGAAGGTTTCAATACCATCCATAAACGGCGCAGCCCACGCAAACACCGCTTGGAAGATAATAAACATCATCACCGCTAAGGTAATTAAACCAAAGACTGGATGTAGAAAAATTTTATCGAGAAAGTCTGAGCGTTTATCTTCATGATCAACAAACACCACCACGTCTTTTAAAATTTGTTCAATTTTTTCGTGGTTAGTCCCAGAAAGATTGGTATCACTTAATGACGCATCTGGTTTTCTGAAGCCTTCGGCATCCAAAGCGCCCATTAAGTTTTCAATACCTGCATTACGTACAGCAACGGTTTCTACAACAGGAACGCCCAAACGCTGAGACAGCTTTTGGGTATTGATTTGCATGCCACGACGACGTGCTTCATCCATCATGTTGAGGACAAGTAAAATTGGACGACCCAAATCGATCATTTCCATGACCAAACCGAGGTGCAATTTTAAGTTTGTCGCATCAACTACACATAAAAAGACATCTTGATGCCCTTCTTCTGCAATTTTACCTTGCACGACATCACGCGTAATGGCTTCATCAGGACTCGTCGCTTCTAGGCTATACGTCCCCGGCAAATCCAAAACTCGAACAGATTTACCCGATGGCAAAGTAAATTGACCCACCTTTCGCTCAACCGTTACCCCAGCATAGTTTGCAACTTTCTGACGTGTGCCCGTTAAATGATTGAATAATGAAGTTTTACCACAGTTTGGATTACCAACGAGGGCAATACGTAACGCATCACTCATGCTGATGCCCCTTCCATTGCTATTTCCACTTTTTCAGCTTCTACTTTTCGCAGTGCGAAGCGAGTAAACCCAACTTGAATTAAAATCGGGTCACCACCAAAAATACCTTTGGTAATCACCTGTACTTTTGTTCCGGGAACAAAACCCAAAGTCTCTAAACGGCTAGCGACTAAATCAGCCGGAGCATTGTTGCCATTCTGGTTACGATGTACCTTATGAATGACTGCGCTTTGTTTCACTTTCAAATCAGATAATCGCACGCAACTAACCCTAAAAAATTTTGAACATTATACAAACAAATGAGAATAATTAACAAATCGGATTCGATTTCAATTCTCATTTAACAATCTAGCATCGACACGACTATTTTTTTAAATTAGATTGCATTAAACCATTGTGATTTCTTGGTTTAATTTCGAAAATGAGCGGCACATGTTAAATAAAAAACCACGTATTCCAACCCCAGTCCAAATTCCAGAAACACTCAGTTTTTTACACGGATATCGTGATCATTTAATAGCTCAAACCGTCAGTCCACACACTCGAAATGCATATTTATCTGATTTAATTCAATGCAGTGAGTGTCATACGCATGTCATGACTGATTGGAGCAGTGACGACATTTCAGATGTCTTGCTTAGCCTGACTAAACAAGGAAAAAGCCCTCGCTCGATCGCCCGCTCACTTTCTGCACTGCGTTCATTTTTCAAGTTCTTGCGCGAACAAAAAATACGCAATGACAATCCTGTTGCAATCCATAAAACACCCAAATTGGGTCGTGCACTACCAAAGGATTTATCTGAAGCAGATGTCGAAGCCCTGATTAATGCCCCAGACCTCAGCACCGCATTGGGTCTACGTGATCGTGCCATGCTCGAAGTGTTGTATGCCTGTGGTTTACGTGTCTCTGAGTTATTAAATTTAAGATTAGAACTGATCAATCTGAAACAAGGCTATTTACGAATTACCGGTAAAGGCAATAAAGAACGCTTAGTCCCTTTAGGACAAATGGCGGTGGAATGGATCGAGAAGTATTTAGCTGAAGCACGTCCCATTTTATACAAAAGTGCAACCGATGCTTTATTTCTCACTCAACTTGGTGGAATGATGAGTCGCCAAAACTTTTGGTACGCGATTAAACGCTATGCGCTCATTGCAGGCATTCAAGCCGAATTATCACCACATACCTTACGCCACGCCTTTGCCACGCATTTGCTCAACCACGGTGCCGACTTACGTGTCGTGCAGATGCTGCTCGGCCACAGTGACTTGTCTACCACACAAATTTATACCCATGTTGCGCAGGTTCGTATGCAAAAATTACATTCAGATTATCATCCGAGAGCTTAACGGCAGGAAATATCAGACCAAGAAGTTCTATTGTGCCCGATATTTTTTGCTATGCTTACTCACCTGTTTGATAAAGCTAAAAGAAAAGGGTTGTTTATGTTATTTACCCGTTCAAAAATTTTTCTCGCATCGACACTTGTTGCCAGTATGGCGTTAGTGGCTTGTTCTAATTCAAATAATGACGAAAAGAAAGATGCGACATTAACGGCAAGTACGCCTGCAACTGGTGAAGCTTCGAATTTATCTGAACGTAATGCTCAGCAGCGTTTAATTGATACTTTGCAATCTAATCTGCAAAAAGCCAATATCAATGCCAAAGTCACTGGGGTGAAAGCGACTGAAGTTCCTAATTTGTTTTGGGTAAGCTTTGAAGGCATGCCTGCGGTCTATGCTACAGCTGATGGTAAATACATTTTCCAAGGCGACGTGGTTCGTTTAGGTGAAAAACAACTCTTTAATGTAGGCGATACCCTACAAGCAGAGGCCAACAAAAAATTATTTGATCAATTAAAAACTGAAGACCTACTGATTTATAAAGCCAAAGGTAAAACCAAACACGTGGTTTATGTGTTTACCGATGTTAGCTGTCCTTATTGCCATAAATTACATGAACAAATGGATGATATTAATGCCCGTGGCATTGAAGTCCGTTATATCGCTTGGCCACGTGGTGAACAACACATGCCAATGATGGAAACTATCTGGTGTAGCAAAGACCGTCGTGCCGCATTTGACAAAGCCATTGCCGGTGAGCAAATCGAGCCAGCATCATGTAAAAACCCAGTGCGCAGCATGTATGAAATGGGTCTAAATATTGGTGTGAATGGTACGCCAGCGATCTATAACGCAGAAGGCAAACACATCGGTGCTTACATGTCGGCTTCCGAACTTGAAAGTGCGCTTAAATAACTAATTTTTATAGGCTAAATGAATGTTTTTTATGGGTAGGAATAAAGTGATTTCTACCCTAGAGTCCGAACGTTTTTTTAGCTATGATCTAAACTCACTTAAAGCAATGATGAAATAAATGGAGTGTGACGTGAAACCAGTTCGTCTGGCAATCCTCGGTCTTGGTACTGTGGGTGGTGGTGCCCTTAAACTACTAAAAGAAAATGCTGCTGAGATTAAACGTCGCACCGGTCGTGAAATTGAAATTACCCATGTGGGTACGCGTCGCCCTCGTCCTGATTTAGAACTGCCTGCTTCAGTGAAGCAAAGTGCTGATTTATTGGATATCGTCCGTCAACCCGATGTAGACGTTGTGGTTGAAGTTATGGGCGGCATTCACCCTGCGTATGAAGTGATTCGTGAAGCAATCGTTCATGGCAAACAAGTAGTCACAGCCAACAAAGCTTTATTAGCTGAACACGGTAATGAATTATTTAAATTGGCCGATGATCATCACGTTCAGATTGCTTATGAAGCAGCTGTCGCAGGCGGTATCCCAATTATTAAAGTCCTCCGTGAGGGTTTGGCAGCCAATAAAATTGACTGGCTTGCAGGTATCATTAACGGTACTGGTAACTTTATCCTGACTGAAATGCGTGAAAAAGGTCGTGCCTTTGCAGACGTTCTCAAAGAAGCGCAAGAACTCGGTTATGCCGAAGCAGATCCAACATTCGACGTCGAAGGGATCGATGCGGCGCACAAGTTAACATTGCTGGCTTCTATTGCTTTTGGTATCCCACTCCAATTTGACAAAGTCTTCACTGAAGGCATTAGCAAAGTTACTGCGCAAGATGTGAAATATGCTGAAGACCTTGGTTTCCGTATTAAGCATTTAGGTATTGCACGTCGTGCTGCAACGGGTATTGAACTTCGTGTACATCCAACGCTGATCCCTGAAGACCAACTGATTGCCAATGTAAATGGCGTTAAAAATGCCGTATTGGTTCAAGCCAATGCCGTTGGTCCAACGCTTTACTATGGCGCAGGCGCAGGTGCAGGCCCGACCGCATCAGCGGTGGTTGCTGATGTTGTCGATATTGTCCGTGACATCTCATATACCGAAGATGGCGCAGGTACAATTCCACAGCTTGCGTTTGAAGCCCTAACTGATTTACCAATTCTTCCACGTGAAGAAATGACCACTGGATACTACATCCGTATTAATGCCGAAGATCAAACTGGCGTTCTTGCAGATGTCACTACGATTTTAAGCCGTGCAGGAATCAGCATCGATGCGATCATGCAACAACCGCGCTTAAAAGATCTTATTCCTATCGTGATTCTGACTGATCCAGTCAAAGAATCTAAAATGGATGAAGCACTTCAACAAATTCAAGCATTGCCTGTCATTCATGGCGAAATTGTACGAATTCGTTTAGAATCGCTTGATAATTAATCGGGTCGAGGGGAATATTTCAGTTCCTCTCGCCAAGCTCTACACACAATTGGAACATCATCATGTCTAATGCCAATCGTTATACTGGTTTAGTTGACCGCTATCGCGACCGTTTACCCGTATCTGCAACTACTCGCGCAATTTCTTTGGGCGAAGGTAATACGCCACTGATTAAGCTTGAGAATATTCCACGCATTATTGGCAAAAATGTTGAAATTTATGTGAAGTACGAGGGCTTAAACCCGACTGGTTCATTTAAAGACCGTGGTATGACCATGGCTGTAACAAAAGCAGTTGAAGAAGGCTCTAAAGCAATTATCTGTGCATCTACAGGTAATACATCTGCTGCAGCGGCTGCTTATGCTGCACGTGCAGGCATTAAAGCATTTGTGCTCATCCCAGAAGGCAAAATTGCCATGGGTAAAATGGCACAAGCGATGATGTATGGCGCGGTAACGATGCAAATTCACGGTAACTTCGATGACGGTATGCGTCTTGTAAAAGAAGTTGCAGATCAAGCACCAGTTACGATTGTAAACTCAATCAACCCATATCGTCTGCAAGGTCAAAAAACCATTGCTTACGAAATCGTTGACGAATTAGGTCGTGCGCCAGATTACCACTGCTTACCTGTAGGTAATGCGGGTAACATTACAGCACACTGGATGGGTTATACCGAAGCTGTAGCGAATCAGCCTAAAGAAGAATTTGTACAAGTCGTTTATGATCCTGAAACTGATCAATTCACAGGTCCAAAACCTGCGGGTCTACCAACAATGGTGGGTTACCAAGCTGCTGGTGCGGCACCATTCCTACGCGGCGCACCTGTAGAAAACCCTGAAACAGTAGCAACTGCAATCCGTATCGGTAATCCACAAAGCTGGAACCATGCTAAAGCAGTAGTCCGCGATTCAGAAGGCTGGTTCGATGAACTTCAAGATGCTGAAATCTTAGAAGCACAGCGTCTACTGTCTATGTACGAAGGTGTATTCGTAGAACCTGCTTCTGCAGCGTCTATCGGTGGCGCGATTCGTGACATCAAAGCAGGTAAAATTGCTGAAGGTTCTGTGATCGTATGTACTGTGACAGGTAACGGTTTAAAAGATCCTGACACTGCCATCAAGCAATGCCAAGATGCAGTAATGTTGTCGATTGATGCAACTATGGATCAAGTTCGCGATTCAATTCTGTCAAATATGTAATTCATATGCTGACTAAATAAAAAAGCCCTGCTCTTGCAGGGCTTTTTATATCTTGCATTCACTTCAGCATTTAAACGTTGAGTAAATCCAAATACTGAAAGAATGAAAAATCTGAAATCTTATTAAATACGTTTTGGTAACTGGCTCGCCCAATTCATTAAACGTGTCGCATCATTGGTTCGTGCAACTGAAGAATCCGCACCCAATAACACCACTACCGCTGGACGGTTATTCAATGTGGTATGCATCACTACACAGCGCCCTGCTTCATTAATAAATCCAGTTTTTGAAATATTAATATTCCAACCACCATTACGCACTAAAGCATTAGTATTGTTTGATTTCAATACGCGGTAGCCCAAATTAAAGTCATAACTTGGTGTGGTTGAAAATTGACGAATCAAACCATACTGCGAAGCGGTATTCACCAAAATACCTAAGTCACGTGCCGAAGCGACATTGCCTGGGTGCAAGCCAGTCGATTCCACATAATGAGTCGAGTTCATCCCTAATGAGCGTGCTTTCGCATTCATCGCTGCAATAAATGCAGAACGACCACCTGGATAAGTACGTGCTAATGCCGAAGCAGCTGGGTTTTCAGATTTCATCAAAGCAAACAGCAATGCTTCTGCACGATTCATACTGTCGCCAGCACGCAGCGTTGAACTTGAGCTTTTACAACCTGAACATGAGAAATCAGACTGTTGTAAGGTAATCTTTTCAGACATGTTTAATCGGGCATCTGAAATCACTACTGCTGTCATGAGTTTGGTAATTGATGCAATCGGTAAAGCGGTATTGCTATTTTTGCTATATAGCACTTCACCAGTTTGACCATCCATAACCAGTGCTGCACGCGCATTTACAGAGGGCTGTCCTGCGTATTGATTGGTATCAATAATACGGACCGTTTTCGATGGTGCTGTCTGTACCACGCCGCCTGTACTACGTACAGAAGTAGTCACTTTCGTTGACCCTTGAGGAGATGGCTCTTCAGCGCTATAAGACACGTCACCGTTGAGTAACTGGTTTGCATCTTCAGATGACCAGCTAATATTTGACTGCTGATTTGCAGCACTATTCATCACAATTTCAGCAGAACTGAAACTGCTCATACTGAATAAAATTGACATGCCCAAAACGTGCATGAAGGATTTATTTAATTTTTTCACCATTGCTCACTCAACTCAGGATACTAAACATTTGCGCAAGACCAGCAATATGCCGTACATTGGTCACAACTACGAACATTTTTTGCTCACACATTGTGTATGAAGTTTTTCATTTCATATAAGAATAGGATTGCTAATTTTGTCGTTTCATTGCAAGCTTATTTTGCTTTATGTAACAAAAAAACAGGTTTTGATTTGAGGGAGAGTGTAGGTGATCACAGTTTTGGTGGTAGATGACCATGAATTAGTCCGTACTGGTATTTGCCGTATGCTCGAAGACCATGCAGATATCCAAGTCATTGGACAAGCCGAATCTGGTGAAGATGCGATTACACTTGTTCGCCAACACCATCCAAATGTTGTTTTATTAGATGTCAATATGCCGGGGATCGGGGGGGTAGAAACCACACGTCGCCTACTTCAAACAGCGCCAGATACAAAAGTCCTCGCCGTCAGTGGACTTGCTGAAGAACCCTACCCGTCTTTATTGTTAAAAGCAGGTGCCAAAGGCTATATCACCAAAGGTGCACCAGTTAATGAAATGGTCCGTGCGATTAATAAAGTGATGCAAGGCGGCAAATATTTCAGTGCAGACATTGCAGAACAACTGGCCAGCTCATATTTGTCTGATACACAACAATCACCTTTTGACGCCCTGTCTGAGCGTGAAATGCAAGTTGCCATGATGGTGGTCAATTGTATTAGTGCACAAGAAATTTCTGATAAATTATTCGTTAGTGTTAAAACAGTGAATACCTACCGTTACCGCATTTTTGAAAAACTGAATATTGATAGTGATGTCAAACTAACTCACTTGGCGATTCGCTACGGGTTAATCAAACCTTAACACAACGTACATCCTGTTACTTATGACACAGCGTTCAATTCATAGTGAATTGAACCAGTATCATTTGGGCCTTTGGTACAGTGCTTATCGCTTTATCATCAGTGCCTGTCTGTTACTGGTCTTTTTACTGACCTACACTCAATTCACTTCAGATTATGAATACCCACGTTTATACCTATATGTATTGACGATTTATTTGCTGTTTACCAGCATTCAATTCATGTCACTTGGACGTTTCAAAGTCCGGATCCCAAACCAGTTACTACTGTTATTCATTGTAGATGTCATTTCGCTGAGCTTACTGACCTTAGCCATCGATGGACCTAATTTACATTTGAGTTTGCTGTTTGTGATTACGATTTTTGCAGCATCCCTGTTATTAGATGCCCAAAAAGCTTTGGTCATCACCCTCATCGCTGTGATCTGTGTAGTATATCAACTGTTTTTAGGTTCAATTCTTGAATTTACCTCACTCAAAAATTTAACCAACAGTGCGATTTTGGCTTTTTTATTTTGTGTGGTGTATGGCAGTGCACAAATTGCCGTGAAACGTTTTCAGTTATTGGAAAATCTGAATTTTTCGCAATCTTTAGAGCTACATCGACTACAAAACATTAACCGCTATATTTTAGAACAGATTGATACGGGCTATTTGGTTTTGGATGAAAACTGTCATGTGGTGCTGAGTAATCCTGCTGCTTGCCATTTACTCGGCATGCCAAATTCTTATCATCATGATCAATATCCACTGTATACTACGCAGCCCGACTTATTTGAATTACTCAAATTTGAAGATTTAAAAAGCGGTGAAAAATTTCAATTTGAATCGCAACAAAGCCAATACCACATTCAGGTACTCGTACAAAAACTCGTTGTGCCGCATCAAATGTTGACCTTGCTGATTTTACAAGATGCACAAAAACTCAATCAGCAAGTGCAACAATTAAAATTAGCCGCTTTAGGTCAACTCTCCGCCAGTATTGCTCACGAAATTCGCAATCCCTTAGCGGCGATTGTGCATGCCAATGATTTATATCCGCAAAGTGATACCGAACAACAGCACATGTTGAATCATATGATTTCACGTCAAGCGGTGCGGATTGACCGAATTATTCAAGACACCCTAAATATGGTGCGTAATAAGGAAACCCATCCGACTCGTCTAAATCTAGAACAATTTTTACCGCTGTTCCTGCAAGAAGATCTGGCAGACATTCAACAGAACATTCGGCTCAATGTGCAAGCCAAAACCTTGATTGATTTTGATGAGGCACAGTTCAGACAAATTTTAATCAACCTAATTCGTAATGCGATTCGCCATAACAATCCGGACATGTCGTATATCGAAGTGGTAGCGCGGACGGATCAGAAAAAAGTCCAGATCGATGTCCGAGATTTCGGTCATGGGGTTGCTTTACAAAACCGCACACAGTTATTTCAACCATTTTTTAGTACCGAAATTACTGGAACTGGTTTAGGATTATATCTTGCTCATAGCTTCTGTGAAGCGAATCAAGCACAGCTTTCCTATGTAGAACAAAAACAGGGAGCTTGCTTTAGGATTGAGTGCTTACAAGCTGTTATTTAATTGTTTTTAGGGGAAAACTGTGGATTCACAACCACTGGTATTGTTAGTTGATGACGAAGAAGACTTATGTATGCTGATGCAAATGTCTTTATCAAGGATGGGGGTTAAAACACATGTTGCACATCGCCTCGACGAAGCTAAAAAAGCCTTGTCTACCTATAGCTACGATGCCTGCCTAACCGATCTCAACTTACCCGATGGTAATGGTCTACAGCTCTTAGATTGGATGAATGAGCACTGTCCTACCCTGCCTGTTGCTGTGCTAACAGCCTATGGCAACATGGACATTGCCATTGCCGCATTAAAGGCGGGAGCTTTCGACTTTGTCAGCAAACCGATCAATCCCAAACATCTTGAACAACTGCTACAAAAAGCCCTGAATAAGCCATTGGCCGAAGACATTACTTCGCAAGATGCTTTAGAACATAAAATGTTGATTGGTGAATCGCTTCCAATCCAGCAATTGCGTCGAACATTAAAGAAAATTGCACGTTCACAAGCACCAGTTTTTATTACGGGTGAATCTGGTACGGGTAAAGAGGTCGTGGCCAATCTGGTTCACCGTTTAAGCAACCGTAATGAAGGGCCTTTTATTGCTATTAACTGCGGGGCAATTCCCACAGAGTTAATGGAAAGTGAACTTTTTGGCCATAAAAAAGGCAGCTTTAGTGGTGCCACCCAAGACAAGCAAGGTCTGATTCAATCTGCACATGGTGGTAGCTTATTTCTGGATGAAATTGCCGAATTACCTTTAGCCATGCAAGTTAAACTGCTACGTGCGGTACAGGAAAAACGTATTCGCCCCGTAGGTTCAGACTGTGAAATTGATGTTGATTTCCGTGTGATCAGTGCCAGTCATCAGGACTTAGAAGCTCTCGTCCAACAAGGTCGATTCCGCCAAGATTTATTTTTCCGTATCCATGTGATGGATTTAGTGTTGCCTGCCTTACGTGAACGTGGCGACGACATCCTCTTATTGGCACAACATTTTATTCAAAAAATTAGCCATGAATGGGAAATTGCCACTAAGCCTCTGACTGAACGAGCGAAAAACTTCCTACTCAGCCAATACTATCCGGGTAATGTCCGTGAACTCCGCAATATTATCGAACGTGCCATGACCCTCTGCGATGATGAGCAAATTGATCTTCAACATCTGCAAAGTGCGCCATTAAGACAACCGAGTGCTCAGTTCAATTCCGCTCCAACAACGAATGATTCTGCACAGCTTGCTGCAAACAGCAACGAACAGAGTGTGGTTCCTCGTAAAATACCTGAAGAAGGTTTAGAACTCTTTTTAGAAAATATCGAAAAAGAAGTGCTCATGAATGCGTTGAATTTGACTCACTGGAACAGAACACTTGCCGCCAAAAAATTAGGTATGTCATTCCGTTCATTACGCTATCGTTTGAAAAAATTCGGTTTAGATACCGAAGACGAAGAGTAAAAGCTTTCCAGCGTATTGCTGTTTATTTTTGATTCAGCAATAACTCTGCAACATGATCGACATAGTGATCTTCACGTGCATCATGTTGCAGCGGATAGTTATAGTCTGGCTGCACTCCAATTCCTTCAATCATTTTGCCATTCGGTGTCAGATATTGCGACACAGTCATTTGTAAAGCCGCACCATTACTCAATGGAAATAGTTTTTGAACCACACCTTTACCATAACTTTTCTCACCCGCTACCCATGCACGTTTATGCTCTTTTAATGCTGCGGTAAAGACCTCTGCGGCAGAAGCAGAACGATTGTTGATTAAGATGCCGACTTTCATATTTTGAAATTCAAAACTTGGTAAAGCCTGAAATTGTTGGTCACCTTCAGATCGACTTCGAGTCGACACAATAATGCCCTGATTCAAAAATAAATCGGCAGACTCTACTGCTGCGGACAATAACCCGCCGGGGTTATTTCTTAAATCAAACAATACGGCTTTGACACGTGAACCATGACTTTCAATTAAACGCTTAATTTCATTGGCTGTATCTTGTTGAAAAACTTTAACGTGTAAAACTAAAACCTGATTATTTAATAATTTAGATTCTATATCTGTTTCAACTTTAGTGTTTCTGACCAAATTGACCGGTTGACTTGCAGTTATCAGCTGTAGATTCAGCGTCGAGCCTATACTGCCGGTAAGCAGGTGTCGCACTTGATCTTGATTGAGTTTTTTGAGTTCTTGATCATCAATTTTAAACACCGCCGCGCCATTTTTCAGACCTAGCTTTGCTGAGTCGGCATCAGGCTTTAAATTGGTGATGACCCATTGCTGTAGACCTGCATCAAAGCGCAAATTGAAATCGACACTCGCAATATCCCCTTCAGTGTATTGCAAAAGCTGCTTATAGTCTTCAGGTGAAAGATATCGTGAATAGCGGTCTAAACCACTGACCATGCCTTTGATGGCTTGTTGGAATAATGCATCGTCATTTTTTTCAACTACATAATTTTCTTTGACAATGCCATAGATTTGAACAAATTGTTGGATCGATTCGACAGGTACTTCGGCATAACTTTGTTCATAGCTGCCATCAAATTCATCGAAAGCCGACTTTGCTTTGTCGACTCCCCATGTCGAATGACTAAAACACAGCAGCAAGGCTGTAAGGCTTACAACTGACGTCCAGTGTGCTTTAGTCATTCATGCTTCCTTACATTTTAAGCTTCAAGAGTAATCAAGTTACGACCTTGCATTTCTGTTGGTACAGGAATGTGCATAAGCGTTAACATTGTCGGCGCTACGTCAGCCAAAACACCACCTTCTGCAATTGTTGCATTGGTCGGACCAACATAGATAAATGGCACAAGTTCAGTGGTATGTTGAGTATGCACCTGACCACTTTGGTAATCCTGCATTTGCTCTACGTTACCATGATCGGCGGTCACGAGCATGTGACCTTTATTTGCCATCACAGCTTCATATACACGACCTAGGCACGTGTCTACGGCTTCAACTGCTTTCACTGCTGCATCAAACACACCAGTATGGCCAACCATATCACCATTGGCATAGTTCACAACCAGTAAGTCGTACTCACCTGAGTTAATTGCGGCAACCAACTCATCAGTGACTTCATAAGCACTCATTTCTGGTTTTAAGTCATAAGTCGCAACGTTTGGTGATGGAATTAAAATACGTTTTTCACCCGGATATTCATCTTCACGACCACCACTGAAGAAGAAAGTCACGTGTGCATATTTTTCAGTTTCAGCAATACGCAGTTGTGTTTTACCCAAATTAGACAGGTATTCACCAATCGAGTTATGCAGCGCTTCTGGCATATAAGCCACAGGTGCATCAATTGTTGCTTGGTAACGTGTCAACATGACAAATTTTGATAAAGCGGGAACCACTTTACGTTCAAAACCTGCAAAATCTTTTTCCACAAAAGCTTTGGTAATTTCACGCGCACGGTCAGCACGGAAGTTCATGAAGACAACGCTATCACCATCTTGGATCGGTGCTAAATCACCAATACGCGTCGCTTTCACAAATTCATCTGATTCTTCAGCAGCATAAGCCTGCTCTAGACCTTCAACAGCAGTCGCTGCTGTACGCACTGCTTCACCTTCAGTTAAAAGACGATAGGCTTGCTCAACACGATCCCAACGGTTGTCACGATCCATTGCAAAGTAGCGACCAATCATGGTGGCAATACGACCTTGACCCGGATACTGAGCAAACAGCGCATCTAACTTTTCAAGCGAAGGTTGTGCGCTTTTTGGCGGCGTATCACGACCATCAAGGAATGCATGAAGATAAACTTTTGCACCGCGTTTTAATGCCAATTCAGCCATCGCGACAATGTGATCTTCATGTGAATGCACACCACCTTCAGACAACAAGCCCATAATATGTACAGCACGGTTTGCAGCTTTGGCTTTTTCAACCGCATCGACTAATACGTCATGTTCAAAGAAGGCACCGGTACGAATATCTTTGGTAATACGAGTAAAGTCTTGATACAGCACACGTCCTGCACCAAGGTTCATGTGGCCCACTTCAGAGTTACCCATTTGACCATCAGGTAAACCAACGTCTTCGCCAGAGCCTGAAATCAATCCATGCGGATGCTTTTCCTGCATTGCAGTCAAGTTAGGTCGTTTTGCTGCTAAAAAGGCATTGTCCTCGACCGCTTCGCGATGACCCACACCATCCATAATTACCAATACGTGTGGGATTTTGCCAGCAGTTGCATCCGTCATAATGAACACTCTTTCGTTTATAAATTAATCATACTATCTTACCGAATTTTCGGTGAAGACTCTATGTGACAACCATGGTTTATCTAGGTCATCAACATTGTTTTACTCAATCTTGCATGCACTTAACGTGCGCGGTGCAGCAGATAGCCACCCGCTACAAACATCAAAATAATTGGTATAAAGACGAACCATGCAGGCGATGGTGCGTACACCAAACTTGCATAACCTAAGAAATCTTGTAAGTAGTAAAAGCCCAGTCCAGCAAATAAGGCAATCACCAAGCGGAAACCCATCGACTGTTGACGTAAAGGTCCAAAAATAAAAGAACACGCGATCACCACCAAGGCAATTAAAGCAAAGGGTGAACCAAACTTTTGCCAAAACGCCAATTGGTAAGTCTTCGGGACTTGGCTATATTCATGCATATAGCTCATAAAGCTCACCAATTGACTCGGTGATAGGTCTTCAGGATCAATGGTAACCATATGCACATATTTGGGTTGCAAGGCCAATGAAAGCGGCTGTTCAGCATTTTGCTTCGCTACAGCATCACCCGTCGCTAATAGATCCACTTGGGTTGAATTTTGTAGCGACCAAGAGCCATTTTGGACAAAATTCCCTTGCTCAGCATCCAAAGTGCCTCGCAAACGATATTTTTCATCAAAATCAACAACCTGAACATCTTTAATTTGACCTTGCGAATTGGCATAGTCAATATAAATAAAGCGCTGACCTTCACGCGACCAATAGCCTTTGACTTCACCCAACTCAGCCGCAGTGCGGTGACTTTTGACGCTTTTGGCTTGTTCATTAGTATAGGGAATGACCCATTCGCTTAATGCAAAGGATAAAACCACCAAAATGAGTGCCGAACGAATCACCCAGCCTACAATCCGCCAAAGGCTGATGCCGACCGAACGCATGACAATCAATTCACTGTTTGAAGCTAGAGTCCCTAAACCCAGTACCGCGCCAATCAAGGCTGAAATCGGTAAAATTTCATATAAATAATTCGGTGAACTCCATAACACATACTGCAAAGCATTCCATGCGTTATAGCCTTCTTTCAGCGAGCCCAATTCACCTAAATAAGTAAAAAGCACTTGTAAGCCAGCCAATACCGCTGTCGCACCAAGCATGGCTAAAGCAGTAGTTTTGGTCACATGTTTTGCAACTATACGACGTGCCAACATTTTAAGACCTCACTCGCTGAATTTGTTTCTTAATTTTGGGCGCTAATTTTTGTTTACGCGAGAATAATGCTGCTGCAATACCGTAAATCACTAAGACCAGTGGATAAGCCCAAATCCCCATTTCATCTTTACTGATCCGCGTTTTGATCGCCATTAAAGCCACGATTAAACTGGCAAAAATAAGTAAGGCTGGGAACAGTTTTAGGTAACGCCCTTGACGAGGACTGACCTCAGACAAAGCGGTGGCAAGCAATAACGCCACCAAAATAGCGAACGGCACAAAAATTCGCCAACCGAGTTCACTGGCAACCACAGGATCATGACGGTTATCCCATAACTTCGAGGTTGGCAAAGCTTCTACTTCGGTACTTTCAAATTTTGCTTCTTTATCATTTTCTAAACGTAAACGATAGTTTTGGAATTCAGCTTGAGAATAGCGCGGTTGTCCCGGATAGATTTCGTAACGGCGACCTTCAACTAAATCAACGACATTGGCATTATCATTGGGCACTTCGACGCGGGTCGCTTCTTTTGCCAAAATAATGACATCAGGCTTACCCTCCTTTTCTGCACGCTGATAGAAGAAAATATCTTTTAAGTTTTTACGGTCTTCTGACAAGTCGCCTGCATAAATAGTATAGGGCCCAGAGGAAATAAACTCTTTCGGTCGAACCAAGTCAAAGCCTGTTCGTACTGCTTGTGAAGTCGTTAATGCTTCAAACTGACGGATGCCCCAAGGCGACGCCCACAGCATCAAAAATGCTTGAACAGCCATAAAGACCACGGTCATCGGCACCAATAAACGTGACAATTGATTTCGACTGACACCACTACCATTGAGCACAGCCATTTCATGATCGACATACAGACGACCAAAGACCAACATCAGACCAATAAAGAAACCGAGCGGAAGAATTAAGGTTAAAAACTCAGGCAAACGGTAGCCAATGATGCTAAATAAAATACTTGCATCTAAACGACCCTGCGCCGCCACACCAAAGTACTTGATCAAACGACCACCCATCATGATCAAGGTCAATAAGGCAATCACAACCAGTGATGTCGACACCACTTGCTTGACCAGATAACGCCGAATAATCAAATTAATTCTTCCAAAAATAGGGCCAATAAAAACTAGCGTTAGTTTACCCGAATGTAGAAAATATAAAACCTATACCCTTGTTGCTCATTGAAACTCTATTCATATAAATGTTTCAATGGTTTAATGGTTTATAAATTTAAAAAGGCATAAATACCGCACATGAAACTTTCTATTAATACGTCATTCCAAGCGAATGCGTCCAGCCAATATTTGTTGATATTAGTAGATTCTGAGCACGTTACAAATGCAGCTACTTCATATCAAATCAATGATTTAGATAATTTAATTGAAGCAACTCAATTTAAAGCAGCACTCAATGAAAGCCTGCCTTTGGTGGCGAACATTGCCGCTTGTCGCAATAGCGCTCTTTTAGGCCTCGGCAAAGTTGCTGAATTACAAGTCAATAAATTTGCAAAAATTGCACAAACTATTATTAAAGCGTCACAAAAAAAATTCAAACAGATCAGTGTCGATATCTCTGCCCTACCACAAGAACAACATTATTTATTTGCACTTAGCCTGACGCAAGCGGCTTATGCATTTGATGAATACAAGTCTAAGAAAAATGAATTTGTTTTGGAGCAGATCCATTTAATCGCTGCTGAAAGTCCATTAACCACTGCACAGCTTGAATTAATTTCTGCAGTGCAATCAGGTCAAAGTTTTACTCGTGACTTAGGTAACCGTCCGGGCAATATCTGTTTTCCTGAATATTTAGCCGAACAAGCTCAAGCACTTGCAGCTGAATTCCCAGATCAACTCAAAGTGACTGTACTCGATGAACAGCAAATGGCTGATCTCGGTATGGGTGCTTTCCTTGCTGTGAGTAAAGGTTCTGACCGTCCAGGCCGTATTATTACCATCGAATACCTTTCAAATCGTGAAGAAGCCCCTGTAGTGCTTGTTGGTAAAGGCGTGACTTTTGATACTGGTGGTATCTCACTTAAACCAGGTGCGGGCATGGACGAAATGAAATTCGACATGTGCGGTTCTGCATCAGTTTTGGGTACCATCCGTGCGCTGTGTGAAGCGAAATTACCAATTCATGTTGTCGGCGCAATTGCTGCTGCAGAAAATATGCCGTCTGGTCATGCCACTCGCCCGGGTGACATCGTGACAACCATGAGCGGTCAAACCGTTGAAATTTTAAATACCGATGCCGAAGGTCGTTTGGTTCTGTGCGATACCTTGACCTATGTAAAACGCTTTAATCCTGCACTGGTGATTGATATTGCAACCCTCACTGGTGCATGTGTTGTGGCATTAGGTTCAGTCCTTACTGGTATGTTCACTCCGGATGATGAACTTGCGGCTGAATTGACTGCTGCGGGTCAACACAGCTTTGACCGCGTATGGCGTATGCCAGTGATTGAAGATTATCAAGAACAACTTGATTCTCCATTTGCAGATATTGCCAACATTGGCGGTCCAAAAGCAGGTTCTGTAACAGCCGCATGTTTCCTTCAACGCTTTACGCGTGAATACCGTTGGGCGCATTTAGACATTGCGGGTACTGCATGGAACTCAGGTGCAAATAAAGGCGCAACAGGTCGTCCTGTGCCATTATTAATGCAATTCTTAGCGAATCGTGCTCAAGCGAATGGCTAAAGTTAGCTTTTATTTATTTGAAAAAAGTCCTGAACGACAAGTCGAAAGCACTTGTCGTTTATGCCGTAAGATCCTGCGTCAGCCTGTACGTATTTGGCTACATTGTGCTGACCCAGACTTACAGCAACAACTTGATGAACGCCTGTGGAGTTTCGATCACACAGGTTTCATTCCCCATGGTATCGATCAACCCGAGGCAACGGTCTGTATTTCTGCCCAATTGCCTGAGCAAGCCGACTGGATTGTGTTTAATTTTAACGATCAAGCACTTGAACAGTTCGCAAGTTTTAGTCACATTATCGAAATTATTGAAAATAACGAACCCGCTAAAATTATCGGGCGTGAAAAATATAAACAATATCGACGTTTGGGCGTTCAACCACAGACCCATAAACTTTAACGTGATATTGGTTTTACCCTATTTACAAGGAGATGCACCATGGCATTGAATGTCGGTCCAGACTTTAAACAGCGCTGGTTAAAAGTACCTGAAGCTATTCGTCAGACCTTTATTGATGACCTTGGTCGCGTTTGCGATGTACTCAATCCCAGTACAGACATTCAACAATGGCTGGTCAATGACCAACAGCAACAGCAAGTGTCTTTTGACAAAATTGAGTCTGCCTATGCAGATTTAAAAGCACAGTTGATAGAAGATGCTCGTATTCGTAAACAATTGGCTTTAGAAAAAGCCTTAGAAGAAAAACGTGAAGCTGAACAGGCCTATGCAGAACAACTGAAACGTGACGAAGAGTTACGCTTTGCTGCACAAACTCAAGCGCTCACCATGATGCAGCATAATCTTAATCGTGAAGTACAACACTATGCCGCTCGCTATCATAAAAATCCTGAAACGGGTTTAGCGGGATTAAGCCAAAGCTTATCGGTCAGCGAAGGACAAATGTTGTCAGAACTTGAAAGTGTACGCGTGCGCTTGGAACTTGAGGCAGAAACGCAAATCGAAATGGCAGTCAGTGATTTCCGTGCAAAATTGAAAGCTGCCGCACAAGAGGAAATTGACTATATCTTAGAAAACTCCAATTTTTCGACAGAATCTACATCGTCCCAAGCATCTTAAGCCGTCCATCGAAATCTGGTCACTGTCATTAAACTGACATGTATTTGCAACATGATGTTCATATGGCTCAAGCATTGTCCCTCAGAACACAATGCTTCAGGCATCCTAAAAATATAATCATGCATCCAGATGGGAATTCAATATGGACATCATTCACCAGATTACCCAGAAAATATCCTCTCTATCTGCTGGAGAACAATGGGACATTCGTGCCAAAGATCTTTGGCTGAGTCATTCAGACTTTCACAGTATTTCGGTGTATCTCAGCCGTGAATCAGAAAAAGGTGGTTTTAGCATTCAGCAACTGCCCCAGAGCTCGATTTTTCAAACCCTTGATGTAGTGACCGTTACAAAACACTAAGTGGTCATCTACTCCATAAAAAAAGCCCACAACTGTGGGCTTTTTTTATGTCTAAGTTTGGCTTAGACCAAATCTGCAACTGCAGAAACGGTATGTCCTAGGAAATAACCGATACCGAGTAATAATCCAATCCAGATGAAACCACCTAGCACGTTATAGAACATAAATGTGCCAAGGTTCATGCGTGCAGATCCAGCAGCAAAAGGCGCAAAAGAACGTACAAAGGGTACAAAGCGTGCGACTAAAATCGTTTTACCACCATGCTTCATAAAGTATTTATTGGTTTTGACCATATATTCGGGCTTAAAGTAACGTGTGTGCTTATTAAAGTACTTAATGCCTAGCACGCTGCCCGTGTAGTAATTGACGCAGTAGCCCAAGACCGATGCGACAAATAACAGCAGCCCCATAGTGTGTAAATGCACCACTTCCGTCGTTGAGCATAATGCGCCGATGGCAAGCAACAGGCTGTCTCCTGGCAGGAAGAACATAAATACTGAACCCGTTTCTGAAAATATCACCAGAAATAAAATGGCATAAATCCACACACCATAATTTTCCAATAACATGGGTAACCACTGTTCCAGATTCAGTAAGAAATCAATCATTATCACCTGTCTGATTATTCATCATATATGTCATACCGCGACGCATTATCACCAAAAATAAAAAAACAGTCTAATTTTTCAATCAGACTGTTTGGTTTTCTTCGGTATCAACTTATTTCAAGAAGCCATTTTCAGCGAGAAAATCTAAGCTAATTTTAGATTGCGCTGTGGTCTCAGCGGCTTTATCGCCGAGCAATAAACGCTCAATATAACGTGCTAAAACATCCACTTCCAAGTTCACTTTCGCCCCAGCTTTCCACGTACCGATATTGGTTCGTTCAGCCGTGTGCGGAATTAAATTTAAGCTCAGCACATTGCCACGTAAATGGTTAATTGTCAGGCTAATACCATCCACGGTCACAGAGCCTTTTTCCGCTAAATAGCGTGCAATTTCTTTCGGTGCGGTAACTTCAAAATAAATTGAACGTGCATCTGAACGAACTTGAGTGATTTCACCCACTGCATCGACATGACCACTGACAATATGTCCACCAAAACGCGTGGTCGGCAACATGGCTTTTTCCACATTTACTGCCTGCCCTGCTTTCCAGTGTTCCAAAGTGGTCCGATTTAAACTTTCACGTGATACATCAGCTGCATACCAATTGCTACCAAAGTCAATCACGGTTAAGCAAATGCCATTGGTGGCAATCGAGTCCCCCAAATGCACATCCGACATGTCTAAATCTGTCTGGATACGCAAGCGGACATCGCCACCCACGTTTTGAATGCTTTCAACTTTACCTAGACTTTCAATAATGCCTGTAAACATGTTCAATCCCTGAAAAATATGGGGCGATGATTTTTACCACAAATCAAGTTGCGTGCTCACGCCAGAGGTATCGACACCACCTAATTCTGCAAAATGGTGCAATTGACTCAACAACTGACGGATTGGTGGACCTGATTTGGCATGCGTATCCGTGATGACAATAAACTCTAGTACGCGTGCACGTTCAGACTGACGCTGCTTACTCACGCGGTAACGTGGTACATCTTGCGTCAATAAGCTTACTCGGCCACGTTTTAAATTGGCTTGTAACAAATCTGTGGCGCTGATATTACCATCGGTTGAATAGCTCGTCAGGATGTAACGTGCATTGATGGTTTCTAATAATTTTTCATAAGCTTCTTTCGCATGCTTCGAAGAATTATATGGACTTGGACGTTCTTTACGCCATGCACGATCGATTCCGCTCTTAAAACCCTTGGTGTCTGGTGTTGGTAAATCCACCTGATCCCATAACGTTAAGGCATTCAACACATGGTAGTTACTGCTATAAGCATGTTGGTTATATGGTGGATCGAGATAAGCCACATCTACTTCAAAGCCGCTCATTTGATTGGCCAAATGCTGTGCGTCGACACACCACATTTCAGCGGCGGGTTTTTTCGGATCACCAATTTCACAAAAACGACTTGGGGTCAGCCATAACAATGAACCGATACGATCTAAGGCTGCTTGGGTTTTACCGCCCCAACCATGATGGAAACTTTTAAATACACCGCTGGTATTGCTGACAAAACTTGCTGAATACAATAACGGCGCTAACAAAGCACTCATTTCCACATCATCAATCGCGCCTTGAGCTTGCCAAGTTGCAATTTGCTGACGAATCGCATCGATACGCATACCGTTACGGCGTTTAAAGAATAAACGGTCACGTGCCGGATCGTAGATTTCATCATTACGTGGACACAAGTTATGGGTCACCCAACCTTTCACTTCTGGCAAACGGTTCAGATAATCAATCGCTTTCTGATAGCCACCCAACTCTTTAAACGCAGGTGCTTCAACGCAAGAGAGAATCGCGCTGTTCAAGGCATGGCTGTATGGTTCCCAGTCATTGGCAATAACACGATAGCCGTTTTGACGTGCCAACCGTGATACCACACCTGAACCTGCAAAAAAGTCAGCAAATATCGGCGCACGACCATCTTCGCGTTTTAAGGTTCCCGTTTGCTCAAGTGCTTCTAAAATCAGATGTAATAGACGGCGTTTGTTTCCCAAATAAGGAACCAACTGATGGAAAAGATATTCGTCTGTGGTACGAGCCGCATGACGACGTTTGTGATAAACCGTAGACTCTGAATTCATAGCGTCTCTTGAGAAGGGATTAACCTTAAGCGAATGTCATCACCCAATTGAGTGACATCTTTCAGCTTAAATCGAAGCTGCTCTGCCATGCGGTCAAATTCCGCATTAAACATCGCACGTGCTGACTGACCCAACAAGGTCGGTGCAACATAACTGATCATTTCATCGATCAAATGTTCTTGTAAGAAAGCGGTCGAAAGTGTCGCACCGGCTTCCACAAGTACATCATAAATTTGGAACTGTTGAACGCATGCTGCTAACAGATCGGCCAAAGGCTGAATTTCAAATTGTACCACGCCCAAGTCAGCAAGTTCCTGACGATATGGCCCCATGACCATCACGGTTTCAGGTTGCTGCAATATTTTTGCAGTTAATGGCAAGCGGCCTTGGCGATCTAGCACGATACGTTTCGGCTGAACCACGCTACGCATATCAACAGCATCATCGAGCTGACGTACGTTGAGTAAGCAATCATCGGCTAATACTGTTTCAATCCCAGTAATCACAGCACCTGATATCGCACGCCAATGCTGTACATCTTGTCGCGCCATCGAACCGGTTATCCACTTAGACTCACCCGAGGCCATGGCAGTACGCCCATCCAGGCTCGATGCAACTTTGAGGCGGACATAAGGCATACCTGTCGCCATGGCTTTTAAAAAGCCCAAGTTCAATTGATGCGCTTCTGCTTCACAAATACCTGTAATCACTTCAATGCCAGCATCACGTAGGATTTGTACACCTTTACCCGCAACCAATGGGTTGGGATCGGGACATGCCACAACGACTTGAGCGACACCTGCTTCTACCAAGCCTTTGGCACAAGGTGGCGTACGTCCATAGTGTGCACAAGGCTCCAAAGTCACATAAGCGGTTGCGCCACGAGCGGCCTCACCTGCATCACGCATTGCAAAGACTTCTGCATGCGGCTGACCCGCTTTGGGATGAAAGCCTTCACCAACCAATTGACCGTCTTTGACAATCACACAGCCCACATTGGGATTGGGACGAGTGCTGTATTGCCCCTGCTGTGCCAATGCAACTGCACGCCGCATCCACTGTTGATGCTGCTGCAAAGTCACTTGATCTAACTCAGACATGTAATCACTCATGATAAAAATGGAAGCAGATGTGCATTAGTGCTCACGCTGCTGCATTTGCTCAATTTGACGACGAAAAGCTTCTACATCTTGAAAGTCTTGATACACAGAAGCAAAACGTACATAAGCCACATGATCTAAAGCAAACAAAGACTGCATAACAATTTCACCAATAGTGCGTGATTTCACGTCACGTTCACCCAAACGGCGAATTTGCAATTGAATATCACTGAGTACCGTTTCAATTTGCTCTTGCGTTACTGGACGCTTTTGCAAGGCATGCATCAGCGAGCGGCGGAGCTTGGCCTCATCAAAAGGTTCGCTCTTTGAATCAGACTTGATGACACGCGGCATCACCACTTCATAGCTTTCAAAAGTTGTAAAACGTTCACCGCAACTAATACATTCACGGCGGCGGCGTATCTGACAGCCTTCAGCAGCAAGACGTGAGTCAATCACTTTACTGTCTTCAGCGTTGCAAAATGGACAATGCATAGCGGTTAAATTGAACAAATCCGAATGGATTTAGAGTGTAGCAAAATTTTTGAAATTTGTAGAGCTTTACGCTAGATATGGAAAAAAAACAGCCCTTTTGGGCTGTTTTACACAATATATTGATTTACTGAAATCTTATTATTCTACACGTTCACCATGTTGACTTAAGTCTAGACCCATACGTTCGTCATCAGCTTCAACACGGATGCCAATCACCAGATCAATCACTTTCAAGATAATGAACGTCATCACTGCAGAGTAAGCGATGGTCGCTAGTACGCCTTCGACTTGAACCCATAATTGATGCATTAAGTTGCTTGGTGCTTTATCACCCATGATGAATTCACTGGCAAAGAATGCTGTAAGGATCGCACCCACGATACCACCGACACCATGTAAACCAAACGCATCCAAAGAATCATCCGCTTTCAACGCACGTTTCAGCGCAGTAATACCCCAGAAGCAAACCACACCACCGATCAGACCCATCGCTAAAGCGCCGCCAACTGTTACGAAACCTGCCGCAGGTGTAATCACCACAAGACCAGCTACCGCACCAGAAGCACCGCCCAAGACAGACGCTTTACCACGAACCACTTTTTCAGTAATTAACCATGCCACTGCTGCTGCCGCTGCTGCAACTTGTGTTACCACCAATGCATAACCAGCTGAACCATTTGCACCCAGTGCAGAACCACCGTTGAAACCGAACCAACCTACCCATACAAGGCTTGCACCGATGACAGTTAGCGTTAGGTTATGTGGCGCCATAGATTCACGGCCAAGCCCCATACGTTTACCAAGCATGTACGCTGCAACGAGACCCGCAACACCCGAGTTGATGTGAACAACCGTACCACCCGCAAAATCAAGCGCACCGTCGTTACCTAACCAACCACCGCCCCATACCCAGTGGGTAATTGGTGCATAAACCACGACGCTCCAAATTGCGATGAAGGCAACGAAAGCACCGAATTTCATACGTTCTGCAATTGAACCGCTAATAATGGCAACGGTAATGATGGCAAATGTCATTTGGAAAATAACAAAAAGAATCTCTGGAATCGTACCGGACAAGGCTTCTGTGGTGATGCCCGATAACATAAATTTGTCTAAGCTACCGATAAAGGCATTACCTTCACCAAATGCTAAGGTATAACCCACAATCACCCACGTTAAGCTCACGACACCTGCCGCAACGAAACTGTGTGCCATGGTGCTGAGTACATTTTTCTTACGGACCATACCGCCGTAAAATAATGCTAAACCGGGAATTGTCATGAGTAAAACAAGTGCAGTGGACACTAAAATCCATGCTGTATCACCTGTATCGAGCTTAGGCTCTTCTTCTGCAGGTGCTGGCGCTGCTTCAACTGGAACTGCAGCTTCTGTTGTATTTAGCGTTGTTGTATTTGCAGTATCAACTACTGTGACTTCTTCTGTAGGTGCTGTTGCGCTTTCTTCAGCCCACGCAACAGAACCACCTAAAAGTGCACTGGACAAGCCGAGTGCAATTAGCATCTTTTTCATTCGTATCCCCCGACCTGATTTTCTGAGTTATTAGCTACTCAGCAAACTTCATGCCAATTTTTTAAACGGCATCTGCACCTGTTTCACCAGTACGGATACGGATGACTTGTTCCAGATTGCTTACAAAAATTTTACCGTCGCCAATTTTTCCTGTGCTTGCAACACGAGTAATTGATTCAATTACGGTATCGACCATTTCATCACTGATTGCGATTTCGATTTTTACTTTTGGTAAGAAATCAACCACATATTCAGCACCACGATAAAGTTCAGTGTGACCTTTCTGGCGACCGAAGCCTTTAACTTCAGTGACAGTGATCCCTTGAACACCATTTTCAGAGAGTGCTTCACGCACGTCATCTAATTTAAAAGGTTTTACAATTGCAGTTACGAGCTTCATGTTTTGTTTTCCTTCGGCTTATTTCACCTGTAAGGTTTTATGTTCAATTTTCATGCCAATATGACTACAGTCGGGGGAAAATAGTCAGCCCAGCATGAGATTTCTTTATAACCTATTTTATACGGATAATCTTGCGTATGCTTATAAAAATAGACGTTTTTACTAGAAGAATTACGATTTAACTGATCGATTAAACGCATATTTAAATGAAAGCACTATGGTCATGAATGTGGCGATGTTAAACTGCTGCAACCAATTCACTGAGGATGGTCACAACAATGATTGAAACCTTATTACAAGCGATATTAGAACAAATCGATCAGCCGAAAAAAGACGTCGAACATAATCTTCGCAGCTTACTCAATGAAGCTGTGAGCAAAATGGATCTCGTATCTAAAGAAGAAATCGAACGCCAACGTACTGCACTGAATAATGCCAATTTACGTTTAAATGAATTGTTGAAACACGTCGAAGAACTCGAACAAAAAATTCAGAACAAAAAATAAGCACCTTTTTAGTGCAACAAAAGACGCATAACGATTAAAAATAATGCACCATAACGGAACAATAATATGTCTTTTGCCAAAATCTATACTCGGGGTTTGCTCGGCTTAAATGCACCCCAAATTGAAGTTGAAGTCCATGTCAGCCAAGGTCTGCCTTCATTGACCATTGTTGGCCTACCTGAGGCCGCCGTCCGTGAAAGTAAAGACCGTGTCCGCTCTGCGATTATTAATAGCGGCTTTCAGTTCCCAACCAAACGTCTGACCATTAATCTTGCACCCGCAGATTTACCCAAAGATGGTTCACGTTTAGATCTCGCTATTGCTTTAGGGATTCTGATCGCGTCGGGACAACTTCCTGAAAATGCAGCAGATGGTTTTGAATTTATTGGAGAATTGGCACTTGATGGTTATTTACGACCTGTCAGTGGCATCTTAAGTATAGCCATTGCCTGTCAGCATATCGGGCATCATCTGATTCTACCGGCACTCAATGCCGATGAAGCGGCGCAACTGCCGGAGTTCCAAGTTTTTCCTGCACAGCATCTTAAGGATGTATGTGAACATTTAAGTCGTTCGGCCTTAATCAGTAGCCATCCCTCGACATCGTCAGCCAATCAACACAGTTACCCTTTTGATTTATCTGATGTGAAAGGTCAACTCAGACCACGTCGTGCTTTAGAAATTGCAGCGGCTGGCGGTCATTCTCTACTATTTCGGGGTCCACCGGGCACAGGCAAAACGCTTCTCGCCTCGCGTTTGCCCAGTATTCTGCCCCCCTTAGATATGCAAGAAAATTTGCAAGTCGCGAGTATTTATTCCATTGCAGGTGCAAATCATCATTTTGGGCAGCGTCCATTTCGTGCGCCACACCATACCGCATCTGCGATTGCCCTCGTCGGTGGAGGATCAAATCCTAAACCGGGTGAAATCACCTTGGCACATTTAGGAGTTTTATTTTTAGATGAGCTGCCTGAATTTGATCGAAAGGTTTTGGAGGTGTTACGGCAACCACTCGAATCCAAAGAAATTGTGATTTCACGGGCTTCTCGTCAAATCACCTTCCCTGCAAATTTTCAACTGATTGCGGCAATGAATCCTTGTCCATGCGGCTATGCCTTTAACCAAGACAGCCGCTGTCAATGTAGTGCTGAAAGTATTAAACGCTATCAAAACCGTATTTCAGGTCCATTATTAGATCGTATTGACTTACATATAGATGTCCCGCCACTGGCAGCACATGAATTACAAAGTTCACAAGAGGTTGAAAGTTCAAGTACGGTTAGGCATCGTGTCATTCAAGCTTATGCGTTACAAATAGAGCGTCAGCAAAAATCCAATATGGCGCTCACGCCGACGCAATTGGAGCAACAGGCGGTTTTGGATGCTACTGCACAGAATATTTTACAGTTAGCCCAGCAGCGAATGAATTTATCTGCACGTGCTTATCATCGGGTATTACGTGTTGCCAGAACCATTGCCGACTTGGCTCAAAGTGAACACATTCAAGCTCAACACGTTTCTGAAGCACTGTCCTATCGAAGCCAACTCAATGCTTAAACAAATGGCGACCCTAGGTCGCCATTTTTAATGCTTTTTAAAATTAGAATTCGTATTTCAAGCCAAATACGACTTTATTCTTTTGTTTTTCATCCAGACGGTCATAACCACCCACGATATAATCCATATTTACGCTCGCGCCTGTGTCACCCAATGGATGGCTTAAACCTGCTGTAAAATGACGGAAGCCAAAGTCTTCAGTGGTTTCTACAAATTCGTCATCATCACCATATGCATATAGGCCCAATGAAGTATTTAGGGTGAAATCTTTTGGCAATGCATAGCTGTAGCTACCTAAGATATACGTATCGCCCTTGTTACCCCAAGTCGTATTTTGCGTTAAGGTTTGCGCAGTTACGCTAAAGTCTTTGTAGTTCAAACCTAAAAGTGTTTCGAAACCATCTGAATCAACATCCGATTCATAGTAGTAATAATACGTACCACCAACTGTATAACCTAAATCTTCAGTAATTTTGCCTTTATAACCTGCATAAAAGTCATGTTCAAAAGAATCACGTCCTTCTTCACCAAGTGCATAATCTAAAGTTGAACCCCAGTACCCAGCATAGAAGCCTGACGCATGGCTATAGTCCAAACCACCTTGAATAGTTGCGCCGCTATTTTCAGGCACATTGGTAATACCACGTAAATTATAGCTAGACAGTACGCCGATATTTCCGGATACAGAATGCTCAGAAGCAGGTGCTTCAGCAAAAGTAAACGTCGATGCTGCTCCTAGTACAGCGATTGATAAAGCTTTAAGTGCAAATTTCATGGTTTGTTCCCCCACATCGTGCGACGACGTATTTTTTGGTTATTTCGTTGAACTCAATGAGGTATTAGCAAGCGCTGTGCCATGTTTAAAAATAAGCGCATATTTTTTTTATAAATGTCTCGATTTTGGCTTACCAGAAACCAATATATTACTGTTTTTATTTATTATTTTTTAAGCATCCTATTTAATTTTTTTCTCTACATTTTTTTTAGAATGCAGATTGTCAACTATTCAGATTATTTAAATCTTCGGGTTGATAGTTGTAACAGGATTTTAAAAATGCGCTTTTTTGAGTATATTTTTTCAACACCGATCTCAAAAATGCATAAAAAAAATGCACAATCACCATTATGCACTTTCAAGAATATGACCGAATACGATCAACTCGTTATTGTTAGAAAGAATAGGTCAATCCAACCACAACGTTATCGTCTAATTGCTCGCCTTCACGATCTTTACCGCCCCATACATAGTCAGCAGCAATTTCAAATCCAGTATCTGCAATCGGTTTACTCAAGCCCAAACGTGCTTCAGTGAACACCACATCTTCTGTGGTTGTTAATAGGCTGTCATCACGACTGTCATTAAAAACAGAAACACCAAGCGATGAATTTAATGAAACATCATAAGGTAATGCATAGCTATAAGTAGCATTCAGATATACATCACCTGCGTTGCCATAATTAACATCAGACAACAATACAGCCATGCTTGCAGTTAAATCTTTATAACTTATGTCCTGAATAAATTCGACGCCTGTCGTGCGACGCTTTTCAGATCGGTCGTCGTTATAAACAGAACCTCCACCTTGATAGACATAAGCCATCACTTGTGACTTATAGCTCCAATCTTCATTCAGTTCACGTCCATATCCGACATAGAAATCATGTTCAAAACCATGCGACTGACTGTCGTCCGTAGGATCATAGTTGAGTGTAGAACCCCAATAGCCCGCGAACAGCCCACTGTTGTGTGCATATTCAAGTCCGGCTTGTAATGCCGCTTGATCATTTTCTTCACTCGCACGGTACACATATTTGTTTACCACGCCCAGACTTCCAGACCAATTCCCTTGTGCAGTTGTGGCTTGTTCAGTTTGTTCTGCAAATGCAGGGACTGTACCTAGGGTCACTAAAATACTTAAAATTGCTTTTTTATAAAATTGAATCATGTTTAGTCCCCACATCGGATCGATCGTGGATTGGGTTGAGTAAAATTTAGCGCCGATTTTAATCGATTTTACCGCCCTGTATAGCCCCTTTTTTCTTATTTTGATAAATTAAATCATTTAAAAACAAAGGTAAGATTATATAAAACAGTAAAAACCAAGCTTTTGATTCATAAAATATCTTTTATCCAATTCGAGTATTTAAAAATAATTTAATTCCTTCATTCATATGTATTTATCACGGTTTATATCACCTTTTTTTAATTGTATTTTTATGGAAGATATTACTTACTACAGAGCCATGTTTTACGATCTATTTTTGAAAAACAAGCCAAGATTGCTTGCTTTGACTGGACATAGAAATCACCCCCCTCAACTATTTTTATAATTTTCGATCAAAAGCCAACTTTGTATTCAGCACAAAATGGCGATAAGAATGATAATAAATCAGCAAGTTAAATGAAAGTTTTTTACCATTTTTTATATTTTTTTATGATAAGTAATGAATAAACTTCTCTTTAGATTGATATATATTCAATTTAAATAAACTATTTGTTAAACAACAATAACATACGAAAAATTTGCTTATTACAGATTGACCAATGATCTGGCCATTTTCTAACTTTAGTGTAATAAGCGCATTAAAAATAGTGATTTTTTTAAGAAAAAATATACAATCGCACTACATATTAACCAAATTTGCATGAGGCTCTCTCCCAATGCTTAAAGCTCAACAACTAACACTTGCAGTCTTAGTAAACGCTGCTCTTATTTCTACTGCTTTTGCTAGCGAACAAAGTGAATCTAAAGGCTTTGTGGAAGATGCCGAAGGCTCTGTATTGTTCCGTACAGGTTACATCAAACGTGATAAGAAAAATGGTGTAGATGACACTAGCTCACTGGCACAAACTGCGATTGTGAAATTAGATTCAGGCTTCACTCAAGGTGTTGTTGGCTTTGGTGTAGGTGTTGTTGGTGATGGTTCATTTAAAATCGGTGACAACAACAATGCCGGCAACAACATGATTCCTCGTGAAACGTTGAATGGCAAAGAAAACTCTGGTGATACTTATGATCATTGGGCTCGTGGTGGCGCGAACGTAAAAGCACGTATTTCAAATACAACTGTGACTTATGGTACTCAAGTTCTAGATCTACCTGTACTTGCAAGTAACACAGCTCGTTTGGTTCCTGAATATTTTGAAGGTGTGTTAGCAACAAGCCGTGAAATTAATGGTTTAGAACTGACAGCGGGTAAATTCACTAAAAACCAATACTCAGACCAAATTGATACAGATGGTCGTAAATTAGACCGCGCAATTGTTTGGGGTGCTAAATACAAATTTAATGATCAGCTTAATGCGTCATACTACGGTTTAGACAGCAAAGAAGCGCTTGAGCGCCATTATGCAAATGTGAACTATACCTACCCATTAGCAAACAAAGATACATTAACTTTTGACTTTAGTGGTTACCATACAGAATGGGACAAAGAAGGTAGTACTTATTCACAAATCGTTGCAGATGACTCAGATCGTCAAAACTCGATTTGGGCGGTTTCAGGTACGTATAACACGGGTAACCATAACGTAATGTTGGCTTACCAACAAAACAGTGGCAACACTGGTTATGACTATGGCGAAAATGCTGATGGCGGTCAAAGTATCTACCTACCAAACTCTTATCTATCTGACTTCATCGGTAATGATGAAAAATCTGCTCAGGTTCAATACACATATAACTTTGCGGGTATGAATGTTCCTGGTTTAACTTGGACAACTGCATTTGTATATGGTTGGGACATCAAAGTTGCTGGCTTAACTGACGATGCACAAGAACGCGAATTCTTTAACCAAGTGAAATATACTGTTCAATCTGGTTTTGCCAAAGATGCAAGCTTACGTGTTCGTCACTCATACTACCGTGCTAGCGATGATTACCAAACAAATGCTTATATCGGTGATACAAACGAATGGCGTTTATTCTTAGACATTCCTGTGAAATTATTTTAATTTCGCAGCTACTCTAAGATAGCGAAAAAAAAACCTGCACAGTGTGCAGGTTTTTTTATGAGCATCGTTTTCATATAACAACGATGCTCAGCTTAAAACAATATTATTTGTTCGCAGCTTTGTAAGCTTCAATTGAGCTAAGTACTTCTTGTTTAGCAACATCAGCACCTTCCCAACCACTTAACTTAACCCATTTACCAGGCTCTAAGTCTTTGTAGTGTTGGAAGAAATGTTCAATTTGATTGATCAATAATGCAGGAAGATCTGTATATTCTTGAACATCTTTATAAAGCGGAGTCAATTTGTCGTGTGGAACAGCAACGAGTTTTGCGTCAACACCACCGTCATCTTCCATGTTCAATTTACCAACAGGACGGCAACGAATTACAGAACCTGGTTCTACTGGATGTGGAGTTACCACAAGTACGTCTAGTGGGTCACCATCCAAAGATAATGTATTTGGAACATAACCATAGTTCGCTGGGTAGAACATTGCAGTACCCATGAAACGGTCTACAAATAACGCATCAGAATCTTTATCGATTTCGTATTTGATTGGTGCTGCATTTGCAGGAATTTCAATAATGACATAGATGTCGTTTGGTGCATCTTTACCCGCTGGGATATTGCTGTAGCTCATAGCATCACTCTTTAAACAAAGTTAAATCTTTTAATCCGGCACAATTATAACGGTTTTATCGCTTTTTTTGTGATTTTAGCGATCATGCTGATAATTTAATCATCAAGCAGAACATTTAGCTTAATTTAATAACCAATAACATCAGGCAAATCGGGCATAACATCGACAAGGTCCAAATGATTGAACGTAAAGTTGCCCAATTGGCTAAATAACATAGCCCATAAATGACGCGTAAAACGAGATAGGCAATCCCAAAGGTCATGATGTATTGTTGATGAATCACCATATATTCAGCCATTAATATAGCCGCAATAAATAAAGGTAAACTTTCAAAACTATTTTGCTGCACTGCATGTGCGCGGCTCGCCAACCCTGTAGAGCGCGCTAAAACTTCACGTGGATTTTGATTATCACTCGACTTAAAACCTGCAGCTCGCTTCGCAATAAATGTAAATACATATGGCAGTAAACAAGCGGCCAAAATGAGATAGATGATCCCACTGATGCTGTGCATGTGTTTTTTCTCAGGAAGATTTTTATGGCTGCTATAATACCATGGCATTTCGTGAATAATTTTTGTTAAATATAGTGTTTTTATAATCGGCAGATGAAAGGATCCTCTATGAGTACTTCTGATCAAGATCAATTATTTGAAGTTCTTGAAGAGCAAAAACGCCATCAGCTTCGCGTCGATCGTGTTTTAAAAATTGTCATTCCTGTGACTGCATTTTTACTTGCTGTGATCTGTGCCAACTTAAATGTATGGTCGACTGTTTTCAGCTTTGTCATAATGTGGATTGCATTCTATGCAGTTTCCATCAAGCAACTTCCCCTTTGGCATTGGGTCATTGTCATTGCACTATATTGTTTAGTCGACAATATTTTAACCTATGGCAGCTATAACCAATCTGGCTTTAGTCGTCAGTTCGGCGCGATGTTTATCTTCTTAGGTGTTTTTGGAGTAGGACGTCGCTACTTTGATCGCTGGTCGATGAATAAAGGCAAGCTTTAATGATCTAAATTAAGAGCGATAAAAAAAGCGCCCGAAGGCGCTTTTTTTATGCATTATATTATGCTGTTTTACGCAAATCTTTACGTAGAATCTTACCAACATTCGATTTTGGTAATTCATCCATAAATTCAACATAACGTGGGCGTTTATAGCCAGTTAAGTTTTCTTTTGCGAATGCCAAAACTTCTTCAGTCGTTAAAGATGGATCTTTTTTCACAACGAATAATTTAGGTACTTCACCTGATTTTTCATCAGGAACACCAATCGCAGCAACTTCTAGCACTTTTGGATGTTTTGCAACAACTTCTTCAATTTCAGAAGGATAAACGTTGAAACCCGATACCAAAATCATGTCTTTTTTACGGTCTACAATCTTCACATAACCACGTGGATCCATGACACCAATGTCACCTGTACGGAAGAAACCGTCCGCCGTCATTACTTTGGCAGTTTCATCTGGACGGTTCCAATAGCCTTTCATGACTTGAGGACCACGAATCGAAATTTCACCTTGCTCACCTTGAGCAACTTCATTGCCATCATCATCTAGAATAGCAACTTCAGTCAGTGGCAATGGAATACCAATCGTACCGCTGAATTCCATTGATGCTGGAGGGTTTGCGGTTGCAACAGGTGAAGTTTCTGATAAACCATAACCTTCGATGATATTGGTACCGGTAACTTTCTTCCATGCTTCTGCAGTCGAAGGAAGTACTGCCATACCACCACCCATCGCCATTTTTAGCTTGCTGTGGTCAAGTTGCTTGAACTCTTCATTGTTCACCAAAGCGTTGAATAATGTATTCACTGCTGGGAAGAATGAAGGTTGGTATTTACGTAATTCTTTCATTACCGCAGGTAGATCACGCGGGTTAGGAATCAATACGTTTGCCTGACCTTTGTACATACCGTAAAGTGCACACACCATAAATGCAAAGATGTGATACAGCGGTAATGCACAGAAGATACGATCATCTGGCTGACCATCTTGCTGACCAAATTTACTTTGGAAAATACCATCACACTGCAACATGTTTGACACAAGGTTACGATGGGTCAATTCTGCGCCTTTAGATACGCCAGTTGTACCACCAGTATACTGAAGTACTGCAGTATCACTTAAAGTTAGGTTTGGACGTTTGTAATTGTTTGCACTCACTTTAGACATTGCTGCATTAAAGCGAATATGACCTGGGATGTTCCAAGCTGGAATTTGTTTACGCACTGAACGTAATACAAAGTTAACCAATGTACCTTTCAGTGTACCGAGCATGTCACCCACAGATGCCACGATCACATGTTTTACTGGGGTTTTACCAATAATCGCTTGGTAAACAGATGCAAAGTTTTCAATGATAACCAATGCCTCTGAACCAGAGTCATTCAATTGATGCTCAAGTTCACGAGAGGTATACAGTGGATTCACGTTGACCAATACCAGTCCAGCACGGAATACACCTAATGCAACAACAGGATATTGAAGAACGTTAGGCATCATAACTGCAACGCGTGAACCTTTAGCCAAACCTAAACTTTGCAAATAGGTTGCAAATTTACGGCTTGCTTCATCAAGTTCTTTAAAAGTTAAGACTTTATCCATAAAGATAAAGGCATCTCTTGAGCCAAACTTCTGGAAATTACGCTCAAAAATATCGACCAATGAGGTATTTTCTGCGGGTAATTCTACAGTTTCTGGAATCCCTGTCTTTTGGTATTCAGCGAACCAAATCTTTTCCATAACGCCCAATTCTCCTGTCGTAATCCTTAATAATCCAACTGTTTTTTTTCAATATTAAGCGGTCATTATTTAACTTGTTTGTGCTTAATATTGCATCCATTTCACGAATAACAGCATATATAACGTATTTCGTTCCATGGATGCTAGTATTATCTTTGAATGAACAGTTTATTTGCTTTTTGATATCCACGTGGTAACAACACACCTTTCGATGCACGTTTGCCCACATATTTTTGCAGATCGTCGCCTTTAAGCTTTAATTGTTGATTTCCTGCAAGCACTTGAATTATTTCATCTAAATTCAAAGTTGTCATGGATACAATTTGATCTTTTGCCTCAAGTTGTATCAATTTATTACCTTTACCCTTATTCAATACTGGTAATTCATCAAGTTCAACCAACAGCAAACGACCCGCAGAACTGAGGAGTGCAAGATGTGTTGCATTCTCAATCGCCGTTAAATTCATGACCGCCGCGCCTTCAGATAAACTAAGGAAAGCTTTACCCGCTTTTGCATTGGTATCGAGGTTTTTGGCTTGGGTTTTAAAGCCATAGCCTTTACTACTCATCGCCAAGACTTCTGTTTCATCTTCGGCAATAAACACTTGTTTAAAGCCGACACCACTTGCAGGTGCAAGTTTAGAACTCAGAGGCTCACCTAAACCACGCGCGGATGGCAAGGTATTGATGCCCAAAGCATAGCTTCGTCCGGCATCATCTAATACATACACACGTTGATTCGATTTACCTTGCGCATGGCTGAGATATTGGTCACCTGCACGGAAATTTAAGTTCTCAGCATCGACTTCATGCCCTTTCGCCGAGCGAATCCAACCCGCTTCAGACAACACCACAGTCACAGGATCTGCAGGAAGCATATCTTGTTCATTAATCGCATGGGCTTCTGCACGTTTCACAATTGGAGAACGGCGGTCATCACCAAATTTCTTCGCATCTTCTTTAAGTTCATTAATGATCAATGCTTTTAATGACTCAGGGTTCGCCAATTGTTCACGAATAATGGCTGCTTTGGCTTCCAATTCTTCTTGTTCACGGCGCATTTCCATTTCTTCAAGTTTTGCCAAATGACGTAACTTGAGTTCTAAAATGGCTTCGGCTTGAATTTCATCGATATTAAAATGTGTCATTAACACCGGTTTAGGCTGATCTTCTTCACGAATAATTCGAATCACTTCATCAATATTCAGATAGGCAATGATCAAGCCTGCAAGTATATGTAATCGTTTTTCAATTTTATTCAGATGATAAGTCAAACGACGTGTTACGGTATTTTTACGGATTTCAATCCATTCCAACAAAATACGGCGGATCGATTTCACTTGCGGACGACCGTCAGCGCCAATCATGTTCATATTGACACGATAGCTCGACTCTAAGTCGGTGGTTGCAAATAGATGACTCATCACCGATTCAGCATCAATACGATTCGAGCGCAGGACGATCACTAAACGTGTTGGGTTTTTATGATCTGACTCATCACGTAAGTCCGTGACCAATGGCAACTTCTTCGCCTGCATTTGATCTGCAATCTGCGTGATCACTTTCGAACCTGAAACCTGATACGGTAACTCCGTAATCACGATTTCATTTTTCTCAATACTGTACACAGCACGAGTTCGATAACTACCGCGACCCGTGGTTTGAATTTTAAGTAATTCTTCTGGAGAACTAATAATTTCCGCACGTGTAGGCAAATCAGGTGCAGGAATATATTCTGCGACTTTCTCATCGGTTAAGTTTGGATTGCGAATTAAGGCGATCGTGCCCTTCACCACTTCACGTAAGTTATGCGGTGGAATATCCGTTGCCATACCCACAGCAATACCCGTTGTGCCGTTGAGTAAAATATTTGGAACACGTGCCGGTAAATTCACTGGCTCTTTCATCGAACCATCAAAGTTATCCTGCCAATCACAGGTTCCTTGTCCTAACTCAGACAATAATAAATCACTATAAGCAGACAGTTTTGCTTCGGTATATCGCATCGCTGCGAAGGATTTCGGATCATCTGGTGAGCCCCAGTTTCCCTGACCTTCAATAAATGGATAGCGATAACTAAACGGCTGCGCCATGAGGACCATGGCTTCATAACAAGCTGAGTCACCGTGAGGATGGTATTTACCCAGTACATCACCAACCGTACGTGCAGATTTTTTTGGCTTACCCGTTGGCTTTAACCCGAGCTCGCTCATCGCATAGACGATACGACGCTGAACGGGTTTTAGACCATCACTGATATGTGGCAATGCACGATCCATAATCACGTACATGGCGTAGTTGAGATATGCTTGTTCGGTAAATTCTGCTACGGAACGGTTTTCTGTCGCATGATGCGCAAGGCTTGTCATAACAACCTGTAATCCTAAATTGTTCGTTCTTTATTGGGTTCTTATGCTATGTCGCAGGTGTCCCCTATACAAGGGGATGATCTAACACTCTGCGACAAATTGTGTCTTATGGCGTAAAAATATCCATTTTATTCACCATGATCAACTAAAAATTCAACAGTCTTTATAGACCGATGGATTCTAAAGTTTTGCCCTTGGTTTCTTCACCTAAAACCAAAATCACCACGGCAACGGCAATTAAGACTGCAGTAAACATCATAAATACATAGCTAAAACCATGATCCATATCCATCATATGTGTCACAGCAAAAGGCGCGGCAATGCCCCCGATCCGACCAATGGCACCGGCCCAGCCCGAACCAAAGGCACGAATATTGGCCGGATATTGTTCTGGTGTATAGGTATAAAGTACGCCCCAAGCACCGAGATTAAAGAAGGACATTAAACAGCCCCAAATCACAATCTCTGTCACACTGCCAGACTGACCGAAGAAATATGCCGAAATGGCACACATCCCAATGAAGCCAGCCAACGTAGCTTTACGACCTAATTTTTCGACCAACCATGCAGCTGCAATATAACCCGGTAATTGTGCCAAAATCATGACCAAAACATATTCAAAGGATTGAACAATGGTGTAGCCTTCTTTGACCAATAAGCTTGGTAACCATGTAAAAATACCGTAATAAGAAAAGACGATACCGAACCAAATGAGCCACAGCATTAAAGTACGACGTGCAAAAATCCCTGACCATAACTGTGAAAAACTGATGTTGTGCTTTTCTGCAACCGGTTTGACTTCAAAGATTTCAACAACTTCCACACCACATTTGGCTTCAATCTTTTTCACCAATGCATGCGCTTCATCAAAACGTCCACGGTTGATTAAATAAGGCACCGATTCGGGCACCATTTTCCAAATCACGATTGCATATAACGCAGGAATACCGCCAATCAGGAACGCTGCATGCCAACCAAAATCCGGAATAATAAAGCGTGATACCAATGCAGCAACCAACCAGCCCAGCCCCCAAAAACTTTCTAGTAAGACAATAAAACGTCCACGTACATGAGCCGGAATATATTCACTGACCAAAGTCACCGCGACTGGGAGTTGTCCACCTAAACCTAGGCCAACAATAAAACGAAATACCAACAACCAAGTTAGATTAGGTGCAAATGCACATGCAGCGGTAGCTAAGCTATAAATTACCAATGTCCACGCAAAGATTGTTTTTCGACCGAAGCGGTCTGCTAGTCCACCAGAAAACACCGCACCAATCGCCATCCCAACAAAACCAATCGAGACCACCCAACTTTTATCATTTGGCGTCATGGCCCAATCTTCAGCCATTTTCGCTAAGATGAAGGAAATGAGTCCCGTATCCATGGCATCAAACATCCAGCCAAGGCCAATAACCCAAAGTAAAGTGTAGTGAAACTTACCGATGGGTAAGCGTTGTATACGTGAGACTAAGTCCATAACAAGATCTCTGAACTGGTGGAAGGATGAACACTGCTTTCCCAACAGGATGTATGATTTTGCGTTTTTTAGTATAGATCCATGCAAAAGACCGACCATTGATCCGTCTTTTTAGCATTTTAATGTCATGTTATAGCAACGCGGTTACGACAAATCTTTTGAAGATACTGACTGATCATCATCATCTTTATAAATAAATTTAGGCATTTCTAAGCCAAAGTAAATGGCGATCAGACGTAAGGTGAAACCGAAAATGAGCGTCGCAATGACGGTTAATTCTAGCGATAAGCCAATCTCAATGCAGAGCCAATAACAAATCACGGACACAAAAGAAATACTGGCATAAAGTTCACGACGGAACACCAGCGGGACATCGTTACATAGAATGTCTCGTAAAATACCGCCAGAGACTCCGGTTAGCACCCCTGCTACCGCAGAAACGACAAAACCATGTCCCATTTCTAAAGCGATTTGACAGCCAATAATGGTAAAACCAATGAGACCCAAGGCATCGAGAACCAAGAAGATATTACGAAGATGACGCATCCACTTTGCAATCAGGATGGTAACAAATGCAGCAAAGCAGGTCAGCATGAGATATTCAGGATGCTTAACCCACGTCAGTGGATAGTGCCCAAGTAGCACATCACGAACCGAACCGCCCCCCAGTGCCGTGACACAGGCAATCAATGTTACCCCAAACCAGTCCATACTCCGCCGACCCGCAGACAATGCACCTGTCATTGCTTCTGCCGTGATTGCGATAATATAAATAACGGTAAGTAACATCGCCCTTCTTCCACTGAGGGTTGAGATGCGCGCTATTCTAAGCTAAATCTGCTCAAATGTTATAAAAATTGCGCACAACATTGTTTAAATTTTCGTCCAGAACCACAAATACAGGGTTGCTTCATGGTGATTTGCATCTCTGTGGTCGGATCAAGGAAATACCAGCGCTGCTCGAACTTCACAAAGTGTGAAATTTCATGATGTACCTGCGCTTGCTGCCCATCGTGATAATGCGCTTTAAATTCAACTTGAGCATGGTTTTTATCGAGCTTTTCTTGGGCTTGAACAACCTCGAGCTTTAACCATTGATTGGCCTGACTCCACGCTGCAATGGCACTCACATCCAAGGCTTGCTGCTGTCCAATTGCAGTTGTTTGTACAATATAATCAATCTCATGTTGTGCAAATGCACTATAACGTGAACGCATCAATTGCTCTGCAGTCTGTGCATTTTCACGCCCCGTATGTAAGGGCTGACAACAGCTACCATACTCACCTTTGCCACATGGACACTGGACTTGTGACATATTTGTTTCCATAAAAAATAGCCTGACAATGCAGGCTATTTTAACGGATCTTTCCACACAATTTTCATCAGCAGTGTGTGAATCAATATTGATCTATATAGATTAAGCTGAATGTTCTCTTGGCATCCACTTAATCTTCAGTTGGCATGGGAATGACATGCACTTTTTCGATCTTATGGCCATCCATTGTGACCACTTCAAAGATGTGTTCATCCGCTTTGAATTTTTCACCATTGGCTGGTAAACGGCCCAAATGAAATAAGATATATCCGGACAATGTCGAATACTGTTCAGCATCATCCACCAAGTCACGACCTAACAATAAAGACACATGACGAATGTCGGTTGAGCCATCGAGTAACAATGAACCATCATCGAGACTTTCTGCTGCCGTCTCTGGTTCATCTTCATCAGGGAACTCACCAGCAATCGCTTCTAAGACATCAATCGGTGTTGCAATCCCTTCAATTGAACCGTATTCGTTCAACACCAAAGCCATTTGCAACGGTGCTTGACGTAGCTGTTCCATCACCATCAAAACTTGAGCATTTTCATGCACCACCACAGGCTCACGGAGATGTTTTTCGAAATCGAGTACGCCTGTTTCAATATAGTCATTCATGACTTTATGAGTCAGTACCGCACCCGCAATATTGTCAAGCTCACCATGTGCCACAATTAAACGTGAATGCGTGGTACTGAGTAATTGAGCACGAATCGCCTCAGGTTCTTCATCTAAATCAATCCATTCCAGTTCAGGACGAGGTGTCATCACGGACTTTACTGGACGCTCAGATAAACCCAGTACCCCTTGTACCATGACACTGTGGTAAACCCCGTTGTCTTCATCAAAGACTTCATCAGCAAAAGCACGTGTTGCAAGCACATCTTCATTTTCATTTTGATTGTCTGCAACATTTTTCCCACCGAGCATACGCATCACTGCTGAGGCTGTGCGATAACGTAAGTCTGTGGTTGTCACCATTTTTTCCTGATTATGACGCATGGTTTGGTTCAAGAACTCAATCATGACAGAGAAACCAATGGCCGCGTATAAGTAACCTTTTGGAATATGGAAACCAAAGCCTTCGACCAAGAGCGAGAAACCGATCATCATTAAGAAGCACAGGCACAGAATCACCACCGTTGGGTGACGGTTCACGAAGTTCATCAGTGGTTTAGATGCCCACAGCATAATGCCGACAGCAATAATGACCGCAATCATCATGACAGAAAGGTGTTTCACCATCCCGACAGCGGTAATCACGCTATCGAGCGAGAACACGGCATCGAGCACCACAATCTGCACAATCACCATCCAAAACGTCGCATGCACAGGATTTTCTTCCTTTAGCATCGGCTTGTTTTCAAGACGTTCACGCAGTTCCATGGTGCCTTTAAATAGCAAGAACACCCCACCAAACAGTAAAATTAGATCTCGACCGGAAAATGGATGGTCGAAAATATGGAACAGTGGGTTGGTTAGAGTCACCACCCATGCAATCGAGGCCAGTAAGATCAATCGCATACACAGTGCAAGCAATAAGCCGACAATCCGTGCAGTATTACGCTGTTCTGGCGGTAATTTTTCCGCAAGAATCGCAATAAAAACCAGGTTATCGATACCTAAAACAATCTCAAGCACCACCAGTGTCAATAAACCCACCCATGCAGATGGGTCGGACATCCATTCAAAGATCATAATTGTATCTCCTGAATGTTATTCACACGTGGATCATGCTGATTTGAAGATGAAATGCATTGGACATGCGCAAACGCTTTTAATGGCGTTCTTTCTAATATTTTGATGTGTGCTGAGTGACAACAACCACTACCCATGACGGTTCTTTAGCTTAAAATGAAGTTTTAAGTATAGCAAGTTAAGGTAAAAATTCACCCTTTTTTACCAAAGTACAATCTCAGTATGGAAGAATTTAAACCCAATGATGACATTAAATTGTCATATTTAGCTGCCAATGTAGTGTCATAAAAAATAACATGCTAAGGTAAAATTAAAACGTAATGAATAGCGGATTAAAAATGACAGAAAAACGTGGTAATCCTTCTCCTGCTACAACACAACCTTTAATCGCACTGTATTGCGGCTCCCGCTCTGGTAACAATCCAATTTATCAAGAAAAAGCCATCGCATTAGCGCAAGGCTTGGCTGAACATGGTTTTGGTCTGGTCTATGGTGGCGCCAGTATTGGCCTGATGGGTCAAGTCGCTGACGCTGTGGTCGATCATGGCGGCGAAGCCGTGGGTGTGATTCCTGAGTTTATGTTGGATTATGAAATTGCACATAATCATTTGACTGAACTACACGTCGTGCGCAGTATGCATGAGCGTAAAGCCATGATGGCAGAACGTGCAAGTGCCTTTGTTGCTCTGCCCGGTGGTCTCGGTACATTCGAAGAAATTTTAGAAATCGCCACTTGGGGACAGTTGAATCAACACCAAAAACCGATGATGCTTTATAACGTCAATGGCTTCTATGATGCACTAATTGCACAATTAGACCATGCGGTCGCTGAAGGTTTCTTGCCGCCGCAGCATCGTGCCAAACTGATCGTATGTAATTCTTCGAAGCAGATCTTTAGCGCACTGAAAAATTTAGATTGCCCGAAAAATTTCGTGGTCTAACTGTATTTTAGATGTCAAAAAGGGGAATAAAGTATTCCCCTTTTTTTTATTGCTCGATGTCCTACTTCATATCAAGATCGTGCCGACTTAACCTGACACCACACGATAGAACCATGGCAATGTTGTCGCTAAGAAAATACTCATCAATAAACCAAGCATCAATTTCATCGCATCTTTGCTGACATTTCGTGAAGTTCGATATTTATTCACTTCATGTAAATGCATGGACATGGCAAATTCACGTCCTGCAAGTAAGCCCAAGAATACCCAAGTGGTACTCATTGGAATATTACTCCACTCTTTGAACACCAATAAAATCAAGGCATACATAAAGTCGATAATGGTTGCCGAGCGGATATCAGCCACACCCGTTTTGGTGTCGATAATGCCCTGAATCGCCCCACCACGTTGGTACAAAATGATCCCAAGCAGTACGATAAATACCACAATTGCAAAAATCAGGAACTCCAGCGGCACCTGACGAGGGACGTAGACAAAAATATTGGCCAAATCCTGAATCAGCCACTGACTCCATAAAAATGCAGTCGAAACCCACTGTAGTCCAATCCAAATATTCGAGGGTGTTTCATCACGTGTTTTACTGAAATAAACCGAAATGCCTTTAATCACAAAACGGTAAATAATAATCGCGACAACAAAAGCAACCGCGTAACCCATCATCGACTTGGTTAACATCGACCCGAGACTACTCGGAGAGAAAATCGTCAACACTAAGAATGTGGTACTGACTGGAATACCGTAGCGAGTCAAAATGATCAGTAAGATCGGTGGCACAATATAGAGCCACGTGACCCCTTCTGCGGGAAATGGAATCGTTTCTAAACGACCATAAGATGCATCCCCCACGCCAGAACTGTACCAACCATAAACCAATACAATGGCTAGAATACTGCTGACATAGATCCACAACAGCCACCAAGGGCGATGCGCATTGGATGAAATAAAGGTTCCCAATGTCTGTGGCACATCATTACCGACAATAGAATAGGCCGCGAGACAGAAGCCTATGACCATCAGAATTTCGATTGTCATGAAAACAAAACACCTTTGCCATAAAGAAAAAGCCCTCCAATAAATGAAGGACTTGAGCGCATTATGACAGTTTATCTGGCGTTCATACAATTTTGTGCCGTGCTTTTCTCGACATTAAAATAAAAATTTTATATAAAACAACAATTTAAAAATAAATTATTTCAATTTAATCTGATAAACCGCAGTGCTACCGTTCACTTCATTTCCAACCACCAACAAAGGTTGGGCATTGGGCGAATCTTTGGCCGCAATAAAAATCAGACCTTCAGGTCCCACATCGCCTTGTTTAACCATATCAGTACCGAAACTTGTAGTTTCATGTTTTCATTCGTCTTTTATTAAAATATGACCAATTTATAACCATTAGGTTGCATAGAGATGAAACTCTCATTGCATTTTTCTTGCAATTTTTTGGCTCAATTATGCAAAGCTTTTACTACATCCAAATGGCAATATTCATTTAAACTGTTTAAAAATCTCAGCTTTATTGACTTATGAATAGCACGCCAACGCATCAGGCTTTACAACCCGAATTTAGACTTCTAGTGCTATTGGTCTCTATTGGCTTTTTTATGCAAGGCCTGGATACGACCATCGTCAATACCGCAATCCCAGCGATGGCGAGAAGTCTAGGTGAAGACCCACTTCAAATGCATAGTGTGGTCGTGGCCTATGTCTTGTCTGTCGCAGCATGTATTCCCTTAAGTGGTTGGTTGGCCGATCGTTTTGGTGTACGAAATACCTATTTCACAGCCATCATTATTTTTACGTTAGCATCGCTGGGCTGCGGCATGGCCAATAGCCTGAATGAGCTGCTGGTTTATCGGGTAATTCAGGGCATAGGTGGCGCATTACTGCTACCTGTTGGGCGTTTGGCGATGCTTAAAGTGATTCCTCGGACACAGTTTTTATCGGCCATGAGTCTAATGAGCCTTGCTGGTTTAATGGGGCCCTTAATTGGTCCTACCCTTGGCGGTTGGATGGTGGAAGTCGCAACATGGCATTGGATATTTTTAATAAACATTCCAATGGGACTGCTAGGGGTACTTATTACCTTTAAAGCCATGCCCAATGTGACCGAACCGAGCGTAAAACGATTCGACTTTATGGGTTTTTTCTTATTGGTCGTCGCCATGGTGGGTTTATCATTAGGCATTGAAAACTTTGCCAGCCCGCATCTGCCGCTATGGTGGAGCCTGCTTTTGGTCGCTGCGGGGATCATCGCTAGTTTGATCTATGCCTTTCATGCACATACCCACGCCAATGCGCTGTTTCGCAGTAAATTATTTCAAAATCGGATCTATGCTATCGGCATTATCGGCAACTTCTTTGCCCGCCTTGGCGGCAATGCCATGCCATTTTTGATTCCCTTAATGCTACAAGTGGCTTTTGGCTTTGAGCCCTTTATCACAGGGTTATTGATGATACCGACGGTACTCGGCTCATTGGCATCTAAACCGATTATTCGTCAAATTATTCAACGCTTTGGCTATCGTAAAGTGTTATTGGTAAATACCTTCTTGGTCGGCGCCTGTATTTGCAGTTTTGCACTCTCTACGGCTGAAACCCCCACTTGGTTACGTGCCTTACACTTTTTTATTTTTGGTATTTTAAACTCGCTGCAATTCGTTTCGATGAATACCTTAACCCTCAAAGATTTACCCCAACAAGATGCCAGCAGTGGCAACAGTTTCTTGTCGATGATTATGATGGTGTCGATGAGTATCGGTGTGGCTTTGGCAGGGACTTTAGTCAACGTATTTACGGCCTATTATGGTCCTGCACAAATCGAAACGGCATTCCATAGCACCTTGATTTTACTCGGCTGCATTAACCTGATTACCGCAGCGATTTTTTGGCAGATTCCTAAACATGTGGATGTCTAAACCTGTGTCATCGGGCAAATCTATGACAGATCAGCCCTTAAAGGGTTATGATAAAATGGATACTTGGATACATTTTCATGCCTAAAAAAGCCAAATCACGTACCTCTAAAAGTTCACTCAAAAAATACAGCCCGATTATTGCACTCAGCGCTATCAGCGGCGTCTTGGCGGTGGCTGGATTAGGTTATTCAGCCGTGATGCCACATCGCCCTGCATCTGCAGAAGAATATCCCGTAAAAGGCTTTGATGTTTCCCATCATCAAAAAGATATTCAATGGTCAAAAATTTCACCAAAAAAATACCAATTCGTTTATCTCAAAGCCACAGAAGGTGGTGATTTTAAAGATCGGAAATTTCAAGATAACTGGTTACAAGCACGGGAAAACGGCTTTTTAGTTGGGGCCTATCATTTTTACCGTCTGTGCCGTGATGGCAAGATTCAGGCGGAAAATTTTATTGCTTCCGTGCCGAAAAAAGCCGATGCCCTTCCTCCCGTGATTGATTTGGAATATGACACCAACTGCATTAACACCTACAGCAAAGAGCAGTTACTCAAAGAAATCAGCTATATGCATGATCGCTTGCACCGCCATTATGGCAAACAACCGATTTTTTATACTTCGAAGTCTTTTTATAATATTGTCTTAGCTGGCGAGTTTAAACAGACGCCGCTGTGGGTCCGCGAATATAAAGGCCCACCCGATCTAAAAAACAATCCGAAATGGCTGATTTGGCAACATACTAATCAAGGAAAAATTCAAGGCATCTCGACCACCGTCGATTTAAATGTATTTTCAGGTGATGCCAATGCATGGACTGATTTTTTAGACAAAAATGGCGTTTCCCCGATCAAACCCCGTTGATTTATTCACCGACTCAGGACAACATCGAAGCAAATAATCCATGAAAACTGAGTCGCAGGATGCGTATTTTAAAAATTTTTCTTATTATATTTTCAGTCTTTATAGTCCTCGCCATCGGGATGTTGGCTTATATGGTCCAACCTTCGGGGACCTTGGCAGCGTTTAAAACGTGGCATTATCAACATCCCACACAAAGCACTACGATACTCACTCAGCGACACCCTATCACGTCAAATTCTTTGGCGTTTCGACCTTACTGTTTGACGATGGCCAAGAGCAAATCCTCATCGATGGCTTCTTTACTCGTCCATCGCTTAGTCAGACCATATTCACTCAGATTCAAAGTGATCAGCCTTTATTAAAAAGCTATATCGACCAATACGACTTAAAACTCACACGTGCTATTTTCGTGACTCATTCACATTATGATCATGCGCTCGATATTCCAATGTTGGCCCACCAGCTCCCCAAGGCCATGATCGTCGGCTCTAAAAGCACCTTAAATATCGCACGGGCAATGCCAATCAATGAATCACAACTACACGAAGTTCAAGCTTGGCAACCGATGCAAATCGGTAAATTCACCATTACTGCCATCCCCTCGCAACATACTCCGCCAACGGCCGTTAATGATGATTTGGGGGAAGAAATTTCGCAGCCACTGCAACTCCCTGCACATTTTAGTCAGTTTAAAGAAGGTGGATCATATGACTATCTCATCCAACATGGGCCACATTACAGTTTAGTCAAAGCCAGTACAGGTGCTGTGCCCAAACAATTGCAAAAACTAAAAGTCGATACTTTATTTCTAGGCATCGCCCAACTTTCCAAGCAAACGGCAGCGTTTCAACAGCAATATTTCAAAGAAACCTTAGCGACTCTTCAACCCAGCACCGTGATTCCAATTCATTGGGATAATTTTTTCAAACCACTGAATCCAGAGCTCGAATTTTTGCCCCGTTTTGCCGATGACACCCCTCAAAGCTTAAATCTATTGATACAGTCGGCAGCAGCTCAAAACACCAAGGTGGTTTTACTCAGTCAACCTGTGTCGTTCGAGTTAAAAAATTGAGGAAAGCGTTGCATTGACTGTGCGATACTGACATTCAATTTTTTAAGCACTGATCTAACTAGGCATGAGGAAAATCATACATATCGACATGGATGCATTCTTTGCATCAGTAGAGCTGCGGGAACGTCCAGAACTCAAGCAGCTTCCTGTTGTTGTGTCTTCACATCACCCTCGTGCAGTCATCTGTGCTGCGTCCTATCCTGCACGTGAATTTGGTTTACGTTCTGCAATGTCGATGGCACAGGCCCGTAAACTCTGTCCACAAGTCGTGGTGATCGAACCTAATTTTGAAAAATATCGTGCCGTTTCGGCGCAAATTCATGCCATTTTTCAACGCTATACGTCGCTGATTGAACCGCTATCTTTAGATGAAGCTTATTTGGATGTCACAGAAAATTTACAACACATTCCGAGCGCCACCGAAGTCGCTATGCGAATTCAGGCAGAGATTTTACAAAGCACTGGTTTAACTGCCTCCGCAGGTGTCGCGCCCAACAAATTTTTGGCTAAAGTCGCTTCTGATTGGAACAAACCCAATGGCATTTGTATTATCAAACCTTCACAAGTTCTGCATTTCATCCATGACTTGGCACTAAAAAAAATTCCTGGTGTGGGAAAAGTGACTCAAGAAAAATTAAAAGCCATGCAACTCAATACATTGGGTGATTTACAACAAATTGAAGAAGCCGTTCTGATTCATCATTTCGGTAAATATGGACGACAACTTTATCTGTATGCACAAGGGATTGATGAACGACCGGTCCAATCTAGCCGCGAGCGTCAGCAGATTTCCAAAGAAACCACTTTTGATGATGATCTCACCCTGAACCAATGTCAGCCCTATTGGCCCAAACTGATTGACCAAGTTTGGTCTAGTTTAGAAAAAAAGCAGTTAAGCGCGCGCGGTGTATCGGCCAAATTAAAACTGAAGAATTTCCAAGTGCTACAGCACAGTAAGAGTTTTAAATCGTCACTGAATCATCGTGAAGACCTTGCGCAGGTGTTGCAGCAATTACTGCATGAAATGCATATTTCTGAGGACGATCAATTTCGTCTGATTGGCGTAGGTGTCTATCAATTAAGTGCGCAAAACCAAGAAGCACAACTTTCGCTGCTCTAAAAACTTCAAGAAGATCGTATTTGCTTAAGATTTAGGCAGAAGAACAAAATTAAAGCAATTTACTATTCACAAAGCCTAAAATTAGAGTACTCTATCAGCGCACTACATTATCCGTGTATGCGCTGAGATGCTGAAAATCACCTTTACTTTCAGCATGCTGTCCTGTGATTGGCGTGACGATCAAATCCGAATATTACAGGGCAACTCTGTTGTCAATCATGGAATACCCCGCTGTATGCCTTCTGCAAAATCTGCTCTAAACCCTCAAAATATTTCACAAAATCAAGAACAACGCGCTCGTAAAGCCGCATTAAGTAGCTTCATTGGTGCCGTAGTCGATTGGTACGATTTTTTACTTTATGGCATTGTTGCCGCACTCATTTTCAAAGATCAGTTTTTCCCAAGTATTGGCAACAATATGGGCACGCTTGCTGCTTTAGCTACATTTGGCGTCGGCTTCCTCTTCCGTCCATTAGGCGGCATTGTGTTTGGACATTTTGGTGACAAGCTGGGTCGGAAAAAAATGTTGGTGCTCACCGTGATCCTGATGGGCATTTCGACTGTCGGTATCGGTTTATTACCCAATTTTGCGGCCATCGGTTGGTGGGCCCCGATCCTACTCGTAACACTTCGGGCAATACAGGGTTTTGCGGTTGGTGGTGAATGGGGCGGCGCTGCACTGATGGCAGTTGAAAATGCCCCGAAAGGCAAAAAAGCCTTTTACAGTAGTGGTGTACAAATTGGCTATGGCGTCGGACTCGTTCTGGCAACAGGCGCTGTGTCTTTGATTATTGCCACTTTGGGTGAAGATGCTTTTGCCGATTGGGCGTGGCGAATTCCCTTTATTGCCAGTATTGTCTTGCTGGCTATCGCAATGTGGATCCGACGTGATCAAGACGAATCTCAAGAATTTGTCGACCATGTGGTCAAAGCTCAACAAACGCCACAAAAATTACCGATTCTGCAAGCGATTAGCCAACACCCCAAAGCCTTTTTCTACATTATTGCGCTGCGCTTGACCGAGTTACTCACCATGTATTTGGTGACGAACTTTGCACTGAATTATTCCACCGCTCAATTGGGCATGGACAAACAGTTCTTCCTGAATATCACCTTAATGGTTGGTGCAATTAGCTGCTTCAGCATTCCGCTCTTTGCGTGGCTAGCAGATCGATTTGATCATCGTAAAATGTGTGTTCTGGGTGGATTGATTGGTGCGCTTTCTGCCTTTCCCTTCTTCATGGCCCTTGATGCACAAAATACTTGGCTGATTATTGTCGGTGCAATTTTCCTTGCCAATATTGCCCATGATATGGTGGTGAGTGTACACCAACCGATTTTCACCTCCCTGTTTGGTACCGCCTATCGCTACAGTGGCGCAGGTGTCGGCTATCAAGTGGCTAGCATTATCGGTGGTGGCTTTACCCCAATGATTGCAGCAGCTTTGGTGATTTGGGGTGATGGTTCATGGCATTATGTGGCAATCTACCTTGCTGTCGGCTGTTTATTGACGGCCTTGGTTGCAGCTACGATGCCTAAAACTCAAGATTAAGTGCTCTTTTTGCTTTCAGGATATTCCGCATGACCATCCAACGCCTGCATGTTTCAAAACGCTTTTCCGAAATCGCTATTTCTGGTCAATTGATCCATTTGGCAGGTCAATTAGCAACAGACCTTGATTTAGACATCAAAGGACAAACACAGCAAACATTTGAGATCATTGATCAATTTCTTGCAGATGCCGGTACAGACAAAAGCCATATTATGTCAGTGACCATTTATCTTAAAGATATAGAACAGGATTATGCCGCATTCAATGAGGTATGGGATACGTGGGTGTCTGACATTGAAGCATTACCCAGAACTTGTGTTGAAGCCAAATTATACGACCCGCGTGTACGGGTAGAATTAACCGTCGTAGCCATTAAGCCTAAATAACCATTAAAAAAAAGCATGTCTAAAGACATGCTTTTTTTTGCAAAAGACTTTGCTCTTTGAATCCCTAAGATCCAATAATTTTGATCTTTTTACGTTCCAAATCTGAATATAAATGATATTTTTTCAGATCATTAACCGGCACAAATGGCGCTTGTACACGCTGCTCATTCAAGAAATCTTCGCGTAATTGAACGTACTCAGGCACATCATCATAACGAATGACCCGATAGCCTGCCAAAGCGAGCAAAGCATCTTGATATTGCGACTGCTGCATCCGTTTTAGCACCATTGGATCATCTAAAGCGACGATCGCCAAAATCTGATGCTGTTCATCGAGGACAACAAAGTCCGCCACCATATTTCGATACTTATTCCGCGTACGATAATATTTCGTGGTCAACAGTGCATCAAAAGACACATGCGCGAGGATCGTATGCTTAGGCAAAATTTCTTTTAAACGCGTGTAAGTTAATTGCTCATTAATGTTGAAAATAGCACGTTGTTTCAATGCACTATCTTGTTGCTTAGAATCACCTTCTAAACTTTTCCAAGCCATTATGAGCACACAGAAGAGTAAAATACTCCCTATTACTATGTATATAGTCATCTCATAATCCTTTATATTTCTTATATTTTGGTTTTTCACATACTTCTTATGAAGACGAAGTATACAACCAGTATTATTTTTTTAATTTCCTATTAAAAAAAATAACTCTAACTTTCACACAATACGTATTTAAACTGACAAAAAGTTGCAAACTTAAAGCGTCAAACATCACATGCCACTTCGTTCAGAGTAATAGCATCCATTGCTATATACAGATACTTTAGATCATTCGCTAAAACGACAGCAAGTGCATTTCCTCTCACTGTCAGACAATTCCGATAAGCTGTCAAATTTTGATCGTATTTCATTGAGATAACCGACACACATATGGCATTGAGCTTGTAACAGCATATAAAAATGCAAATTGTCTGATGCTGCCGAGCATAACACCCATAAAAAAAGACACCGAAGTGTCTTTTTTTATTTAATCATTTTAAGCGCGTGATTTAGGCTTCGATTTTCCTTTGGGTTTCGGACCGCCAAAAGGTTTTTTCGCATCACCCGTTTCACGCGGCGGCAGACCAGTATGCTGCGTCAAGATTTGACCGCGCACAGGACGCTTCTTGGTGTTTGAAGGACGCGATTGAGCAGCCTTCGTCCGATTACCTTGTTCGCCTGTACGTTTTTGTGAATCACCCGCAATGCTTGAGTTCTTTTTACGTGCAGATTGGTATTGGCCCTCAGCACTACCCGCAGGCTGATACGTCGGAATCAAATGCTGTTTGGAGTTCCCGATCAGATCCTGACGCCCCATTTCTTTGAGCGCTTCACGTAGCAATGGCCAGTTGTTTGGATCATGATAACGCAAGAAGGCTTTATGCAAACGGCGGCGTTTTTCACCTTTCACGATATCGACATTTTCGGTATAACGCGCCACTTTAGCCAGCGGGTTTTTACCGGTGTAGTACATGGTTGTTGCGGTCGCCATTGGTGATGGATAGAAGGTTTGCACCTGATCGGCACGGAACCCATTCCTCTTCAGCCAAATCGCCAAGTTCATCATGTCATAGTCAGTCGTACCCGGATGCGCTGCGATAAAGTAAGGAATGAGATACTGCTCCTTCCCTGCTTCCTTACTGAAACGATCAAACATTTGTTTGAAACGGTCATAGGTCCCGATCCCCGGCTTCATCATCTTCGATAATGGGCCTTTTTCGGTATGTTCTGGCGCAATCTTCAGGTAACCGCCAACGTGATGTGTCACCAATTCTTTGACATATTCTGGGTTTAACACCGCAAGGTCATAGCGTAAACCAGAACCGATCAGAATCTTTTTAATACCCGGCAAGCTACGCGCTTTACGATATAACTGCGTCAATGGCGCATGATCGGTATGTAAATTTTGACACACACCTGGGAATACACATGACGGTTTACGACAGTTCTTTTCAATCTCTGGGTCTTTACATGCCAAACGGTACATGTTGGCAGTTGGGCCACCTAAATCCGAGATAATGCCGGTAAAGCCCGGTGCGGTATCACGAATTTTTTCCACTTCACGCAGAATCGATTCTTCAGAACGGTTCTGAATAATTCGGCCTTCATGTTCTGTGATCGAACAGAAAGTACAACCACCGAAACAGCCACGCATGATGTTCACAGAGAACTTAATCATGTCAAAGGCTGGGAAGCGGGCATTACCATAAGATGGATGTGGCAAACGTGCATAAGGCAAGTCAAACACATAGTCCATTTCTTCAGTGGTCAATGGAATCGGAGGTGGATTCAACCATACATCACGCTCACCATGTTTTTGTACCAAGGCACGCGCATTACCCGGATTGGTTTCCAAATGCAAAATACGGTTGGCATGTGCATACAGCACAGGATCATTCGCCACATCTTCATAGGCAGGCAAACGAATCACCGCCAATTCACGCGGCGGCAATTTATGCTTAATAGCTTTTGATGCAGGTTGCAGCTGCACGATTTGCGTGTCGGCGTCTAAATTATCGCCTTCACGAACAATCGGATTTGCTACCGCCTCTTTTTGGAAGCCCTGATATTGCGTAACGCTGTCTTTGCCTTTCTCGATTTCACAGCCTTCAAGGTCTTCAGTCATCACGTACGGGTTAATGATCGGATCGACACGGCCAATCGCATCGACATCATTTGATGCGATTTCAACAAACTTCGCTTTTGAAGCCCGGTTATTTTTATTCACAATAAATGCAGTACCGCGGACATCCGTAATCTCTTGGATTTTTTCACCGCGAGCCAAACGATGCATGATTTCCGTGATTGAACGTTCACCATTACCATACATCAATAGATCGGCTTTCGAGTCCATCAATACTGAACGGCGGACTTTGTCTGACCAATAATCATAATGTGCAATACGGCGCAGCGAGGCTTCAATACCGCCCAATAATACAGGCACATCTGGATAAGCTTCACGCACACGCTGGCAATATACCGTTGCTGCACGGTCTGGACGTTTATTCGGTTGATTATCCGGAGAATAGGCATCATCCGAACGGATTTTACGGTCAGCTGTATAACGATTGATCATCGAATCCATGTTGCCGGCAGTCACGCCCCAAGCAATATTCGGTTTACCCAATACACGGAACGCTTCTACATTGGTCCAGTCTGGCTGAGCAATAATCCCGACACGGAAGCCTTGCGCTTCAAGGGTACGGCCGATAATGCCTGAACAGAATGATGGATGATCGATATACGCATCACCGCAAACCAAAATAAAGTCGCAGCTGTCCCAACCGAGTTGATCCATTTCTTCGCGTGACATCGGCAAAAATGGCGCAGGGTCAAAACAAGACGCCCAATATTTGTCGTAATCAAACAACGCTTTTGGCGCAGTCTGCATAGTATAAGCAGTAGACATGGCTAGCAATTCTCGGCTGGCAGATGGAATGATCTGAAAAAAGATCAAAGAAGATGAAAGCCGATCATTTTACCATGAATTCCATTCATCATGCTTGATTATAATTTATACAATAGCTACAGAATCATTGAATTGTTTTATATAGACATCAGATGTAATAGTGCTAAAGCATCGACTTTAAAACTAGATTTAAAAATCATTTGGATCTTTGTACAATTTAAATCAATCTAGAATGTGCCATGAGTTATCGCATTTTTATTCAACATTACAGCCTGCGCCTGTTGAAATTGAATGTGCATTTCAGGTAAATATTTTTCAATATAAACCTTACGCTTATCTATACTATCTTGAGTCATCAATGGTTTTACATCAAGCATTTGACGGCGTGTCGTTTCCTGCTGATATTTTTGCCAAAAACTCAATGCTGCATTTGGATCAAAGCCCGCTTTCGACATCAGATCAAGTGCAAGGACATCAGCTTCTAGTTCAAAATTTGAAACTTTAGGCAAAAAAACAGCTTGCCCAGTCACACTACTGGCCGCAGTAGCAAGCGTACCGATACCCGCAGTTGAAGAAATCATCGCCACCTGACTTGCAAACAGCAGGGAAATCTTCTCACGATGATGATCACGCAGAGCATGTGCCATTTCATGCGCCATCACAAATGCCAATTCATCTTCATTCAGCTTTAAACTCCAATACAAACCCGTGTTAATGACAATTTTCCCACTTGGAAAACCATGTGCATTTAAATCTTTATTTAAATTCCCACTGACTTGCCAATCCCATTGACTCGAACCTTGACGGTAAAACTCCGCATTTTTTTTGAGTTTATTTAAAACCTGATCCAATTTCGGATCAATGATCAAAAGTTGTTTGTCTTTCGCTTGATGAATAAATTGTTGATACGATCTATCCGCCTGTTTAATTAATAACTTTTGAGGAACGATAAAAAACTGTTTTACGCTCTGCACCTGCTGTCCCTAAATTCGTGGTATTTGCACAAGCTGAGATTAAGATAAGAACCAAAGCCATCATTAAAATAGTTATATTTCTCATAATCACCTTCAGTTTAAAACCAATGATGATCCATATATAATTCCAACTGAAAATAAATGAAAAAAATACGAAAAATACATATAAATGATAAATATCAACAACTTGAAAATATATTATATTTTAAAAAATGATAACCAAAAATATTTTATTTATTATATTTTGATGCGTTTCATTATTATGAGGCATCTTTTAAAAGAAATATTAGACCAAAGTTGTATAATCATAAAAATAGTAAATTCAGCCATTTTTATAGTGTTATTTATATTATAAAATAGATGTAAAACGAATATTAAATAATAGCTTATTCACATATTCCTATTTTAATTTATTCAATTTTATTGCTAAAAATAAACCAATCATCAAAATAACAGCAATAAAGCTCGTCAACCCCATCCAACCAGACATTTCCCAAACCAAACCACTACTACTACCCAAGATACTAGAACCTAAATAGTAGCAAAATAAATACAGCGATGAACCTACGGCACGGTACTGCAGGGATTGAACCGAAACCCAACTACTTGCCGTGGAATGCGCTGCAAAAAAAGCAAAAGTGAATACAATCAGTCCCAAAATGACTGACCAAAATGCCGGAATGAGCATGATCAACAACCCCAACAGCATCATGATCAGCATCGAAGGTAAAACTTTTGCCCGGCCAAAGCGTTTCCCCCAACTTGCAGCCCGAGGTGAACTATATATTCCTGCCAAATATGCTATGGAGATTAGTCCAATCCATGTTTGAGAAAGTTGATAAGGTTCTTCTAATAGGTGGTAGCTCATATAGTTAAATATAGAGACAAAACATCCCATGAGGATAAAGCCTTGAAGGAATAAAATTCTCAGCTTTGGATCTGCTAAATTTTTAACGAAAGATTCATAAAATCGGTTGAAACGAATGGGATAAGCTTGAAAATGTTGAGATGCCGGAAGTAATAAAAAGAACGCTGTGGCTATACAGAGATTAATGATACCGATAATCATCATGGCATTTTGCCAACTAATATAGTCAATCAATACCCCTGCAATGAGACGACCACCCATTCCGCCAATAGCGGTACCTGAAATATACAGGCCCATTGCAAAGCCTATATCTTTTTGCGCAATTTCTTCACCTATATAAGTCATTGCAACTGCAGCAACGCCACTCACACTTAATCCGATCAGCACGCGATTCAATAAAAATATTTCCCAAAGCGGAAATATGGAACTGATAATTGAAAGTGACGCCGCCAAAAATAAAGCAGTGACCATCACAGGCTTGCGGCCGAATCGATCTGAAATCAAACCGGTGAAAAGTAGTCCTATTGCTAAAGCAATAGTAGAAAAAGATAAAGGGAAACTGCTATGTGTCGGACTGACATGAAAGAAATCCGCAAAAATGGGCATCATCGGTTGTACACAATACAACGATGAAAAAATTGCGAAGCCTGCTAAAAATAAAGAAAATAAAATGGCAAGAAATGGTCGTGTGCCGTATTCAATATAATGAGCGTTTGAAGCTAAATCAGACATGAGCTTTCCATCAATGACACGGATAGTATACGCCTTTCAGCCTTTAATTTAAAAATCACATAAAAATGAATGAAGAATTCTTTGTTTTCTTCGCCCCTTTTCTCCCCGCATAAAAAAACACCCCCTGCACTAGTGCAGGGGGTGTTTCGAATAATGAGCTGGCGATGACTTACTCTCACATGGGTAACCCCACACTACCATCAGCGCTAAGAGGTTTCA